>RFPW01000060.1 GCA_009925965.1 Betaproteobacteria bacterium | reverse complement strand
CCCAACGCCACCCCCCCACAACCCATCCAAGCAATTCCGCTGCGTCTGGAGCCCTCCTTACAAAGCGGCCAGAATCGTCCATGAATCGACTTGCCCTGAACCGCCAAAATCGCGAACACCATAGCGAACACCAAAGCGGCGAACTGCATTGCGAACAGGTGCCACTGACCGCCATCGCTCAAGCCCACGGGACCCCGACCTATGTGTACTCGCGGGCTGCGATCGAGGCGGCTTTTGCCAGTTTCGCCAGTGCCGCCGCAGGCCGGAACGTTCTGCTGTGCTTCGCCATGAAAGCGAACTCCAATCTGGCCGTCCTCGATCTACTGGCCCGTCAAGGGGCCGGTTTCGACATCGTGTCGGGCGGCGAACTGGAACGCGTGCTCGCCATTGGCGGCAATCCCGCCCGTGTCGTCTTCTCCGGTGTGGGCAAGTCCCACACCGAAATCCAACGGGCGCTCGAAATCGGCGTCAAGTGTTTCAATGTCGAAAGCGCGGCCGAACTCGACCGCATTGATGCGATCGCCCGGTCATTAGGGCGGCGCGCGCCGATTTCAATCCGGGTCAATCCCGATGTCGACGCCGGCACCCACCCATACATCTCAACCGGTTTACGGGAAAACAAGTTCGGCATCGCACACGACCAGGCGCGGTCGGTCTACGCCCATGCCGCGACCCTCGAAGGGATCGAAATCGTCGGCATCGATTGCCATATCGGCTCCCAGATCGTCGAGACTGCGCCCTTTCTTGATGCCCTGCATCGGGTGTTGACCCTAGCCGATGCGCTCGAAGCCGATGGAATCTCACTGCACCACCTCGACCTCGGGGGTGGGCTCGGGATCCGTTACGACACCGAAACTCCACCGGACCGAGGCGCCTTTCTGACCCAACTGCTTGATCACGTCGATCGGTGGCGCGCGGTCAAACCACAGCGGGCCGGGGTTGAGGTGATCTTTGAATTCGGCCGCGCGCTTGTCGCCGAAGCGGGCCTGTTACTGACGCGTGTGGAGTACCTCAAAGACAATGGGACACGTCACTTTGCGGTCGTCGATGCGGCCATGAACGACCTGATGCGCCCCGCCCTTTACGAAGCGTGGCACCCTGTCGAAGCCGTCACCGAGCGCACGGATCGCCCGCCTCAGGTGTTCGACCTGGTCGGCCCCGTTTGCGAAAGTGGCGACTGGTTGGCCCGGGGCCGTACGCTGGCCTTGGCCGAAGGCGATCTGCTGGCCATTGGCTGTGCCGGGGCGTATGGTATGACCATGGCGTCAAACTACAACTCCAGACCGAGGCCCGCTGAAGTTCTAATCGACGGTGCCCGCATGCATGTGGCGCGGCCGCGCGAATCGGTTCAGGACCTCTTCGCGAGCGAACAGCCGCTGCCTCCGAATTAACCGACACTCCCGCAGCCAATGCCCCCACAAAAAGCCCGCTTCAGAGCGTCGCGCGGGTGGCCACTACCCGCCCGTTGAACCACGTGCCTTTGACCGCAATGGCCTGACCGGCAACGGGTTTCACCATCCGGTCAGCACTCAGGGCCGAAAGGTCGACCGGATAGTCGCCGATCTGCCCGCTGGTCCCAGCATTCGCAGTCCAGATTCCATCCAATTCGACATGGACGTTCGTTGCGAGGGTGGGAATCCCGATGACGCGCGCCTGATCCGAGACCCACAGTTGCGCAGTGCCCGCCACCGGACTCGTAAGCGACCAGATCCGGATCGTGCGCCCTTCACCAATCGCCGGATCGGCCGGATTGCGCAGGCTATGGCAGTAGCAAACCTTGGCCACTGCACCTTCGGGGCCAAGTTCAAAGTCGGTGAGGGTGGCATCCAGCCGGCGCACCACACCGCGCCCTTTGAACCAACGGCCGGCAAGTGCCACCCCGCGCAACTCGATCCGCGTCGCCCCCATGACACCGGAATCGGCCATCGGGCCATGCAGGACAACGAGTTCCCCTAGATGGGTCGCCAGTGCCTCGAGAGAGGTGAACCCGACCAACACCGTGGTGTTGCTTACCAAGGCTCTGGCACCGGCAACGGTCACGGTTCGGGCGACAAGGTCGACCCCGACCAGGGGCGCTACGATATCGTCAACAACGACGACCTTGCGCGCGACCCCCCGAACGCCGGTGGCATCGACATCGCCCTCCAGAGCGACGATCATCCCGAGCGCAATGTCGTCCCCACGCAGCGCCGAGCCCTGATCGTCAGAGTGACTCGCGGCCGAGTGGTCATAGCGAACGCCGCTGACCGTGATGCCAGTCCCCACGTCAGTAACCCGCCCATAGGTCACGGTTTTGATGGTTGCGGCGTTGCCGCTGGCACTCAAATCCTCGGCCGACCCGCCGTCCGACACCCCGCCGCTACAACCGGAGAGGAATAAGACAGCCGGGAAAACGGTGAGCAGTACTCGTCCGCAACTGTCTGCAAAGATTCCCATCGACCGTTCCTTGAGAAGGACGACCGCGGAAGCGGCCGATGCCGCTGAGTGTGGGTGATGACCGGCCGGGGCTTCTAACCAACGGGTCACGGCTTCCGGGGATTTCCCAACCCGACCAGCGGGTTCGAGACCACGCCTAAAACAGCCGCCGCAAGTCCATCCCGGTGTAGAGCGAAGCGACCTGCTCGGCATACCCGTTGAAGGGGAGGGTACGCCGCTTTTTTTGCAGAAAACCATCGTCGCCAATACGACGCTCGGATGCCTGCGACCATCGCGGGTGATCCACGTCGGGATTCACGTTGGCATAAAAACCATACTCTTGCGGCGCGCTGCGCAGCCAACTCGTCTGGGGCTGCTCGCGAACGAATCGGATCCGGACCAGGGACTTGGCGCTCTTGAAGCCATACTTCCACGGCACAACGAGTCGCACCGGCGCACCGTTCTGATTCGGCAAAACCTCGCCGTAAAGCCCAAAACCCAGGAGCGTCAGCGGATTCATCGCCTCATCGAGTCGCAGGCCCTCGGTATATGGCCAATCGAGTACTTTTCGATTGACGCCAACCATCTGCTTGGGGTCGGCAAGTGAGGTGAATTCGACATACTTGGCCTGGCCAGTGGGCTCGACCCGACGCGCCAATTCGGCAAACGAAAAGCCAACCCAAGGAATGACCATCGACCACCCCTCGACGCACCGCATGCGATAGATGCGCTCTTCCATGGGGGCCAGGCGCAGGAGTTCATCGAGGTCAAACGTCTTTGCGCGGGCAACTTCACCACCGACCTCTACGGTCCAGGGCCGAGTCTTGAATTGGCGCGCATTGCGCTCAGGATCGTCCTTACCGGTGCCGAATTCGTAAAAATTATTGTAGGACGTGACATCCCGATGCGAGGTCGGCTTCTCCATGGTCGACCACGCGCTTGGCCGTGCGGGCAGGGGCATTAAGCCGTGCCCCGAAGGTGCCGGCGCCTGCGCGGACGCTTCAGTAAGCCAGGTCGCTGGCACCGTCGCCAGTCCGGCAGCGCTCGCACGCAGCCACAGACGCCGATGCTCAATCGGATGTTTACCCCGATCTTCAACGACAACTCTCGGCGTAATCTCCGATCCGACCGGCGGGCGGACGATCAACGCAAGCCCGCGACGTATTCCGCCACCGCCTTGATTTCGCGGTCCGTCAATCGTGTGGCGATCGTGGTCATCTGCGCGCTGTTACGCCGCACCCCACCCTGTCGCATTCCAACCAACTGCGCCTCGGTGTAGTCGGCCCATTGGCCCTGGAGGCGAGGGTATTGCGCGGGAATCCCGCCCCCGTTGGGCGCATGGCACCCCGCACAGGCAGGTACGTTTTTCTCCGGGATACCCCGGCGATAAATCTGCAGGCCAGCGTCTGAGAGCGCCTTGTCTCGTGCGACGGCTGGCTTCAGTTTTTGGGACTCAAACCAACTGGCGAGATTACGCATATCTGCATCGGACAAGGTGGCCGCAAACCCCGCCATCACAGCGTTCTGACGTTCTGCCACGGTTGCCGGAGCCTGAACCCGAAAGTTACTCAACTGCTTGGCGAGGTAATCAGCATGCTGACCAGCCAGCTTAGGATTCGCTGGAGAAGTGCTGTTGCCATCCGCTCCGTGGCACGCGGCACAGACCTGTTCGGCGACCTTTTGACCAGCGGCAGGATCCGCTGTGGCGGATGCAGCGGGCGCGGCCACAGCAAACGCTGCCGCCATCGAGCCGAGCGACAAGGCAACCACGACCTTCAAAAAATTCAGGCGAATCATGCGGTGCTCCAAGCACAACGTCCTAAAAACCCAAGCCACCTCAGCGCGTCTTTCATCGCCGGTAGCCAAGCGCACGGCGGATTGTACAATAGGGGCTTCAGTTTCGGAGCCATGCCGGCCATGACCTTGCTGGTGAGTGCCCGCTTCACAACGACCGTCGCGCAGATGCACCAGCTGCCAATCGAGGGCTTGCCCGAGGTTGCCTTCGCGGGTCGATCGAACGCGGGCAAATCCTCCGCCCTCAATGTGCTGTGCAACCGCCGTCGGCTGGCCTTTGCAAGCCGGATGCCGGGGCGCACCCAAGCGCTCAATTTCTTTGCGATCGGGCCGCAAGATCAACCCAATGGATTCCTGGTCGACATGCCCGGGTATGGGTATGCGACGGCACCCGGCGCGGTACGAGAAAGCTGGATCGGCTTGGCTGGAGATTACCTGCGCACCCGCCAGCCTCTGGTGGCTGTCGTGCTCATGCTCGACATCCGGCGCGGCGTGACCGCACTGGATCATGGTCTGCTCGACTGGACACCGGTCACGATCCCGGTACTCGGGCTCCTGACGAAAGCCGACAAATTCAGTCGCAACCAGCAGCAAGCGGCGATGCGAGCAGTCCGCGCCGAGCTCGCACTGCGCCACCCCAGCCGGCGATTTGATCTCGTGTTGTTCTCCTCCACCCATCGAATCGGTATCGAGGAAGCGTCAGACCGGATTGCAGCTTTTTATCGATTGACGCAGGATTCTGATCATCACGACACCGACTCCGACCCACAACCCAACAACGCCGTATGAATTTCCCTGACACCCACCCCCAATTCCTGCGTCAGCGTCCACGCCGACTCCGCCGCGATGACTGGAGTCGCCGCATGGTGGCCGAGCACACCCTGACCGCGGCCAATCTCATTTACCCGGTCTTTGTGCTGGATGGCCAGCATCGAATCGAGTCCGTGGCCTCGATGCCCGGCGTCGAACGGCGCTCACTCGACGAGCTTTACGCAGTAGCCGAAGACTGTGTCGCCCTTGGCATCCCCGTGCTGGCTCTTTTTCCAGTCATCGACCCGGCTTTAAAAACCCTCGACGGACACGCTGCGACCGATCCGGATGGCCTCGTGCCTCGTGTCGTGCGAGCGCTCAAAAGCCGCTTCCCCCAACTCGGACTGCTGACGGACGTGGCGCTTGATCCGTATACCAGCCATGGCCAGGATGGCGTTCTTGATGATCGCGGTTATGTTCTGAACGATCAGACCGTCGCGATCCTGATTGAGCAAGCCCGTGTTCAGGCCGCCGCGGGGGTCGATATTGTCGCGCCGTCCGACATGATGGACGGGCGGATTGGGGCAATCCGGGACGCGCTTGAACACGATCGGGCGATCCATACGCGGATCATGTCCTACGCCGCGAAATATGCGTCGGCCTTTTACGGCCCGTTTCGGGACGCGGTGGGCTCGGCATCGAACCTGGGCAAAGCCGATAAAAAGACCTACCAGATGGATCCGGCCAACGCCGAAGAAGCCCTGCACGAAGTCGCGCTCGATCTGGAGCAGGGCGCGGACATGGTCATGGTCAAGCCTGGCATGCCGTACCTGGATATCGTACGACGCGTCGCCGAGCGCTTTGGCGTACCCACGTTTGCCTACCAGGTCAGCGGTGAGTACGCCATGATGAAGGCAGCCGCTGCCAACGGCTGGCTCGATGAACGCGCTGTTGCCCTTGAATCCCTGCTGGCATTTCGGCGTGCCGGCGCGGCCGGCGTGCTGACCTACTTTGCGCGAGACGCCGCACGCTGGCTCAAGGGTTGACCGGGAACAATTCGGGGCGATCTGACGCCGCCGGGGCCACCGTAGCCAATTTGCTCACCATGCTCACCGCGCACACCGTTTTCACCTTAGTCACCACACTCACCACCGGCTCGCCCCGAAATTCATTGGCCCAAAGGGCCAGGTCCTCGGCCCGCAGGGGCTTACTAAACCAATAACCCTGGGCGCTGTCACAACCTAAGGACGTGATCACCTCGGCCTGCGCCTGCGTCTCCACCCCTTCGGCCACGGTCGTCATGCCCAGACTATTGGCCACGCGGACCGTCGCCTCGATCAGCGCCCGATGGTGGCTACTACTATCGGACTGACTGACAAAAGACCGGTCGATTTTGACGGTATCGATCGGCAAGGCGTGCAAGCTCGAAAGCGATGAATATCCGGTGCCAAAATCATCCAGCGCGAGGGACAGGCCCAGCGACTTCAGTTCCTGCAGCATGCTGCTGACCCCCTCATGCTGTGCTGCCAGGCTCTCCGTGACTTCGAGCTGCAAGTCCTCTGGTGCCATCTGATGTTCCTTGAGCGCGGCTCGAACCACTTCGATCCAACCGGGACGCAGCAGCTGTGCGCGCGAAAGATTAACGGCCAATAAACCCGGCGCCGCCGCGCCGAGCTCGTGGCGCCAACGAACAAACTGACTGCAAGCGGTATTGAGCACAAAATCGCTCAGCTCATCAATCAAGCCACCTTCTTCAGCGACCCCGATGAATTCGAGCGGCGGAATCGGCCCCCGGGCGGGATGGGTCCAGCGCACGAGGGCTTCAACCCCATGAAGCACCCGAACCGCGGCGCCACGCACCACGACGAGAGGCTGATAGACCACGTGAAGCTCATCGTTGGCGAGTCCCCGACGCAGGTCCGCTTCCATCGTCCCCCGCCATGCGGCGGCTTCGCCCATGCGCGGATCAAAAATCGCATAACGGCCACCACCCGCCCGCTTGGCCGCACTCATTGCAATGCTGGCGTCGCGCAAGATCGTATCGGCAGTCTGCAGCACCGAAATCGATGTCGAGTTTTGCGACCCCTCCTGCGACCCCTGCTGTGAAATCATCACCATGCCCATGCTGACCGCACAGCGCACCTGATGCTCACCAATCCGATACGGTTTGGCGAGCACATCGAGCACCCGCTGCGCGACGATTTGAGGGTCATCACCGGGGCCGAGCTGGTCCAGCAGGACAACAAATTCATCGGCGCCGATCCGCGCCAGTTCAGCGGTGGGCCGATTGGCCTCCGGGGCTGAACCGCTCGCCCGCAAGGTCCCACGCAGGCGCTCCGCGACCAAGCGCAATAACGTATCGCCCGCACCGTACCCCAACGCGTTGTTGATCTGCATAAAGCGATCACAGTTGAGAAAGAAGACCGTAAACCGGTGATCCGGCTCGGTCGCGGATCGATCAAGGGCGTTCTGCACCGCCTGACGAATCCCGCCCCGATTTTGCATCTTCGTCAACGGGTCGCATTGGGCCTCGCTCGCCCGTCTTGGCGCGACCTGATGACCCCCCGCAGCACCCATACCTCCTAGACCGCCCAGGCTGCCTACCCCCTGTCCCTGGCTCAGTGCCGCGAGATAACCCCCCGTCGCAAACCGCATCAGGCGAACCTCAAGTTGCTCATCGCGCAAAGGCAAGCTGAAGATCACTTGAGCCGGATCGGGTGACTGATTCAACGTCTGATTCAACTCCAGATCCTCGGCCTGACGCGGCAGTGTCGGCGCGTCGGCCGCGAGGCAGCGAAAAAAGTTGGTCGGCTGCTCCCCGTTTAAAGCCACCAGAATTGCCTCTGCGGGGGTATTCATGGCGAGGATTTCGCCATCGCATGACATCTGAACGAGTCCGACGGGTAAGCCCTGCAGAATCCGGTTCCACGCCACCGGTAGGTCGCAAAAATCAGCCAATTTAATCCCCTCAAGGAAAGGTTTTTGTGTGACGCAAGCGCGAACTCACTCTGGCTCAGGAGACGAGTCGCAGGGCAACCGCCTTTCTCTTTTCGCGATACAAGGCCTGGTCGGCCAGGCTTAACATCAGCTCCGCGGAATCCTGGGTCTGGTCAAATTCGGCGCATCCGCCCGAGATACCGACCATCACGTGGGCCCCACAACGCAATACGATTGGCTCCAAGACCCCCTCAGCAATGCGCTCGAGAAGGGCCTGCGCGGAACTTTCGTCACCGTTGCGCAGCACAATGCCGAACTCATCGCCCCCGAGCCGGCCCAAGGTGTCACCTTTACGCACCAGTTCTCTGAGACGTCGGGACACCTCACGCAGGACCTCATCACCCGCGGGATGGCCAAACCGATCGTTGACGGCCTTAAAACCATCCAGATCCATGCATAAGACTGCAAACGTCGTCCCACTGCGGCGCGCGTTCTCAATTTCGATGGCGACCGCCTTGTCGAATCCGGCCCGGTTACCGATCCCCGTGAGGTAGTCCGTATTGGGCAGGCGCGTGAGGTCGAGCGCTTGGCGACGCGACATCATCGCGGTCATCACAAAACCCCCGAGATCGCGCAGCGCGTCGTACTGGGTTGATGTCAGCGAGCGCTCTTTGACGTCGAGGATTTCGAGTGCACCCATGGCCAGTCCACTGGCGTCGAGCACCGGCACGGCCGCATAAAAGCGGAACCTTGGGCTGCCAACGACCATTGGATGACCGGCAAACCGCGAGTCATGACGCAGGTTAGTCACGACCATGATTTCGTGCGGCGCGAGCACCGCATACGTGGAAAAAGCCTGCGCGCGGGACACTTCGGGGAGCGCAAATCCCCGCCGCGACTTGAACCAGACGCGCTGTTCATCGACCAACGAAATCAGCGACGTTGGGACGCCGAACGTATGCGACGCCAGACGGCAAAGCGCGTCGTACTCACCCTCGGGCTCGGTATCGAGAATCTCGTAACTCCAGAGCGCCCTCAGCCGATCACTCTCACGCACGGGTACGGCAAAGCTCATCGCGTTAATCATGTCCTCGTCCTTGGAAACCTGGGTCGCGTTGCAGCGCCCAGACGGGGCCGCACCACAGGGAACGAGAGGCTACTGGAGCCACGCACGAACGCCGTGCGAAAGATCGCGCAAACGACAGAGGGCTTGCGCTGAGATCTAAAGGGAGATACCCAAGAGGGATAGGCTCATACCTGGAGCATGACCATCCACCGCCCACTCGCAGCGCAAGCGAGGGCCCGACGAGAGTGGGTCTGGATGGGCCCTATGAAGGGGCCCTATGGACGGACCCCGCGGATGGTCCCTATGAAGGGGCCCTAATGATGGACCCAGCAGGTGGGCCCATCATTAGTGGGCCCATCATTGGTGGGCCCAGCGGAACCTTATTCGGCCGCGGTTTCTGCGGTCTCGCTGCGCTCGGTCAGCTCAATGACGGCCATCGGCGCGGCATCGCCCAGGCGGAAACCAAACTTCATGATCCGCGTGTAGCCACCAGGTCGACTTGCGAATCGTGGGCCCAAATCATCGAACAGCTTGACCACCATCTCGCGATCGCGCAGCCTCGAAAACACGAGGCGGCGATTGGACAAAGAGGGGGTCTTGCTCAGGGTGATGATGGGCTCAACGACTCTGCGCAGCTCCTTGGCTTTGGGCAGAGTGGTCTTGATCTGCTCATGGCGCAGGAGCGCATTGCAGAGGTTACGCAACAGCGCTTGGCGATGCGAGCTGGTGCGATTGAGTTTTCTGAGTCCGTTGCGATGGCGCATGATTGTGGTCCTGTCGGAGCGTGTCTACAAGTCGCGGACGAACTCTCAGGGGCGCTCGAGACCGGCCGGTGGCCAGTTTTCGAGCTTCATCCCAAGAGTCAGCCCGCGTGAGGCGAGCACTTCCTTGATTTCGTTGAGCGATTTACGGCCCAGATTGGGGGTCTTGAGCAACTCGTTTTCGGTGCGCTGGATCAGATCACCGATGTAATAAATATTCTCCGCCTTGAGGCAGTTGGCCGAACGCACCGTCAATTCAAGATCATCGACCGGACGCATGAGCACCGGATCGATTTGTGGCGTACGGGCCGCCTCAATCGCGGGCTCCGCCCCTTCGAGAGCGGCAAAAACCGAAAGCTGTTCGACGAGCAGCCGCGCTGCATAACGAACGGCCTCTTCGGGCGCCACCACCCCGTTGGTTTCTACATCCAGAACGAGCTTGTCCAGGTCGGTACGCTGCTCGACGCGCGCGCTCTCCACGGCGTAACTGATCCGACGAACCGGCGAGAACGAGGCATCTAGAACGATGCGCCCGATCGTCTTGGCTTCGCCGTGATTGCGCACCGTACCCGGGATGTAGCCACGCCCACGCTCGACCTTGATCTGCATGTCAAGCTTGCCACCAGCTGTCAGATGTCCGATGACATGCTCTGGATTGATCACTTCCACATCGTGAGGACAATCAATGTCTGCCGCTCGCACCTCACCAGGGCCCTCTTTGCGCAGGGTCAGGTAAACCTCATCGCGGTTCAAGAGCTTGAAGGTAATGCCCTTCAAATTGAGCAGAAGATCGACGACGTCTTCACG
>RFPW01000059.1 GCA_009925965.1 Betaproteobacteria bacterium | reverse complement strand
CCCCCGAACGCTTTTGAATGTCAACATTCCTAACCTGCCCAAAGATCAGTTACGTGGGATTGCCGCCACCCGGCTCGGCAAACGACACGTGGCGGAACCCGTGATAGCCAGTCAAGATCCCAGGGGCGAACCGATCTGGTGGATCGGCCCCGCCGGCGAAGCCCGCGATGCTGGCCCCGGTACCGATTTTCATGCGACCGCCGAGGGATGGGTGTCGGTAACGCCACTTAACGTGGATCTGACCTGTCGTCAGTCGTTGCCATGGGTTCAGGATCGGCTGGCAAATCCGGCTGCGCCGCCCTGGAACCTTCAGGTGGAGTGATTGGCCGAGCGTGCACCGATGAATCTGCAAGGTCGCAAGGTGCCCAGAGGTGCTTTAGACCTCGTTCCCCCCGCAGGTCTTGGGCTGACGTCTGATCGGACGCGCGGGCGCATGATCGACCGACTTCGCGAATACGGTATTCAGGACGAGGCCGTGTTGTCAGCCATCGGAGGTGTCGAGCGACACCGCTTCGTGGATCAAGCCCTTGCGAGCCGCGCCTACGAAGACGTGGCATTACCGATCGGTCACGAACAAACGATTTCGCGGCCAACTGTCGTGGCCACAATGCTGGCTGCGGTCGCCGCCACCATGAAAAACGATGTCCGCAAGCGCGCGAAAGTTCTTGAGATCGGTACGGGTTGCGGATGGCAGGCTGCAGTCATGGCGCGATTGTTCGGCGAGGTGTATTCCGTCGAACGCATCCGTGGTTTACACGAGAATGCACGGAAGAACTTGGCACCCTTGCGGTTGGCCAATGTTCGTCTGGCCTTCGGGGATGGTCGTGAAGGATTGCCACAGGTCGCTCCATTTGATGCGATTGTGATTGCAGCCGCCGGGATTGAACTCCCCGAGGCCTTGATGCACCAAATGGCCATCGGCGCGCGATTGATCGCGCCCGTCGGCGGGGAAGAACAGGCACTGCACCTGGTTGAGCGGACGAGTCAGGATGATTGGCGCGTCACCGTTCTTGAAGGTGCCCGATTTGTGCCATTACGAGAGGGAACGGCGTGAGAGATGACGGTTTTAGAGGCCTGGCGAGTTCGGCCAGGTTAGCGAGGCTGGCGGCTACCACCGCCGGGCTGAATCGGATGGCCGCGATGGCTGCGTTGGTTGCGGCGGCCGGTTTGGCAGGATGCGCAGGCGGCGGTCAGGCGCCAATTGAGAGTCGGACTTCCGGGGGGGTTCTGGCCTCCGAACAGGCTGCTCGCCAAGGCGGGGGTCCTGCACGGGTTGGTGGAGCGGGTGGTTTGGGCTCGACAGCTGGTGCTGCGACACCGTCGCGGGCGAATGCATCGGCGAGTCTTGACCGGCCTGTTTCACCGGGTCCGGCTGCGGAAGTGGGGGCCCCGGGGATGGGTGCGCCTATCGGCGGTGGTTCAGGGATCAAGAGCACACCGCTCGTCGTCGAGACATTGCGTACGCCCGAGTCTGGCGCGCCACGGGGGGGCTCAGCCACCACCCCGCCGCGATTGACTGCGCAACCGATGCCGGAGCCACGACTCGAAAGTCGAGTGGATTCCCGTACTTCTCAGCTGGCAACGCCCTCGAGTGCCGCGGCGTCTGGTTCTTCGGCCTCCGCAAATTCCGGCCCGGCAACTACGGCCTCGGCAGCCTCTGCAGAATCTCAGACGAACTGGGTTTGGCCAGCCGCAGGACGGGTGCTTCAGTCCTTCGAGCCCGGTAAGACGAAGGGTATGACCCTGTCCGGCACGCTGGGTGACCCGATCATCGCGGTGGCTGATGGCAAAGTGATTTTCAGCGGACAAGGCCCGCGCGGCTACGGCAATCTCATCATCATTAAGCATCCCGGGGATCTGCTTTCGGTGTACGCCCACAACCGTGCCGTCCTGGTCAAAGAAGGCGCGTCGGTCGTGCGCGGCCAACGGATTGCCGAGTTGGGTGACACCGACTCCGATCGACCCAAACTGCATTTTGAAGTGCGCCGCCAAGGGCGTCCGATCGACCCGATCCAGATGCTTCCGGGGCGTTAATTCTAAAACTAATGTTATGCGACCCCTGATGCCGCCGCGCCTAGACTGGGAGACTGAAAGAGCCGTGCGCCGCTTCATGGAGCTAATGGAGGAAGAGTTCCATCCGCATGGGGCTATTGTGTTTGGCAGCAGAGCAAGGGGCACTCATCGGATTGATAGCGATGCCGACGTTGCCGTTTTGCTCGATGGCCAGAACCGACGGCTCGTGACCATCAAAATGGCGCTCGCCAATCTTGCTTTTGATGTCCTGCTGGAAACAGGAATCAATATTTCACCCTTGCCGGTTTGGATGGATCAGTGGGAAGACCCGGAGCGTTTCTCGAACCCCTCCCTGTTGCAAAATATTGCCCGCGAAGGGATTCGACTGTGACGGACAACGTTGCCGCCCGCGCCTTGATGACGAAAGCCCGTCAAGCACTTCGATCAGCGCACCGCCTGATTGATTTGGCAGATTACGACGGCGATTCAGTTGAGATGGGCGATGCGGTGAACATGGTTGCCGATGGTGAGGTTTTTATTGCCGCGATTGAGCAATTCATGGCTTGAACTCGCGGGCTTTGTGAATCTCGAAATAGCCGCAGTTCGGTCTCTTCATGCGCACCGTCAATTTCCCGGTTGATCCTGAGCCCCTTCTGATCGAGTCACTCGATCAGGAGGCCCGTGGCGTGACACACCGCGACGGCAAGGTAGTCTTTGTTCGCGACGCCCTGGCGGGTGAGCGCGTGATGATCCGGACCGTCCGCCGTAAACCCAAGTTCGAGGTGGCTGAACTGGCCGAGGTGCTGTCGCCCTCTGCGGCTCGGGAGGCACCGCTCTGTCCGAATTTTGGTAATTGCGGGGGCTGTTCGATGCAGCACCTTGCCGCCCGCTCACAGGTGGCGGTTAAGCAACGCACACTCGAAGATAGCCTCTGGCACCTGGGGCGAGTGCGGCCCGAGCGAATTTTGCGTCCGATCAGTGGGCCGCAGTGGGGGTATCGATTCAGGGCCCGTTTGTCGGTACGTTACGTTGCTCGCAAAGGTGGCGTGTTGGTTGGCTTTCATGAGCGCGGGTCGAGCTTTGTCGCCGACATGACCGAATGCCGGGTCCTGCCGGAACGGATGTCGGCGTTGCTGCCGCTGTTGCGCGAACTGGTGAGTAGTCTTGATATTCGGGACCGCCTGCCGCAGATCGAACTGGCCATCGGCGCGGATCTCGAAGATCAACAATCGGGTGCCGACGATGCGGTGATTGCGCTCGTGATGCGCGTGCTGGAGCCGCCCTCCGAGCAGGATCAGGCGCGATTGCGTGCGTTCGCAATTGACCACGGCCTGGAAGTTTGGCTCCAGCCAAAGGGTCCCGATACCATCACGCTCTTCGCCAGTGGATTGCCCGCCAGTGGGTTACCCGCCAGTGAGCGCCCGGCGTCTAACGACCCTCGGCAGCACTCGAGGCTGTCCTACAGGTTGCCCGAATTTGGTGTCGTGATGCCCTACCGTCCGACCGATTTCACGCAAGTCAACCACCGGATTAATCAGGTCTTGGTCGCAAAGGCGCTTCAATTGCTCGACCCGCAGCCGACCGATCGCGTTCTGGATCTGTTTTGCGGATTGGGCAATTTCACGCTGCCGCTCGCTACTCGCTCGGCCAGCGTAGTGGGTATCGAGGGGAGCGCCTCCTTGGTCGCGCGGGCAGCTGAAAATGCCCGCCTAAATGGGCTCGACGCGCGCGTTCAGTTTGCCGCCGAAAACCTTTTTGACTGGAGCGTCGAACGCTGGACCGCGCTCAACGGTGAGAAGCCGTTTGATCGACTTCTGATCGATCCGCCGCGCGAAGGTGCTTTGGCGGTGGCTCACATCCTTGCTCAACCGTCAGGCATTCAGCCGACGAGAATAGTCTACGTGTCTTGCAACCCGGCCACTCTCGCCCGCGACTGCGCGATCCTGGTGCAGTCAGGTCGGTGGCAGTTAAGTGAGGCGGGGGTGGTGAACATGTTCCCCCAAACCTCACATGTCGAATCAATCGCGGTGCTGGATGCTGTCAATCCGACGGCTGCCAGTTCTTAGTCGCGTTCGCCGCCGAAGATTCCCAGGAGCGACAACAGGTTCGTGAAGATGTTGTAGATGCTCAGGTAAATCGAAAGGGTTGCCGTCACATAGTTGGTCTCACCGCCGTTCACGACGCGCTGAACGTCGATCAGGATGAACGCTGACATGATGCCAATGACGATCACGGACAGGGCCAGCATGAGTGCTGGCAATTGCAGCCAGATGTTGGCGAGACTGGCGACGAGGACAACCAGCATGCCGACGAACATCCAGCGCCCAAGGCCCGAGAAGTCACGTTTGCTTACCGTTGCTACCGTAGCCATTGCGCCGAAGATCACTGCAGTGCCGCCAAACGCCGCCATGATCAGGCGCCCACCGTTCGACATACTTAGAACGTGCGACAGTAGTTGCGTCAGCATCAGGCCCATGAAGAACGTGAAAGCGAGCAACAGGGCGACGCCCAGGCCGCTGTCTTTGGTCCGTTCAATCGCGTAGAAGAAGCCAAAGGCAATACCAAGAAACAGGATGGCGCCCATGAAGGGACTTCCGGCGAGCAGCGAAAATCCGGTGCGCAAACCGACGAACGCGCCCAGAACCGTAGGGATCATGGACAGGGCCAAAAGCGCGTAGGTATTGCGCAGGACTCGGTTTCGGGTTGCACCCGCGAGTGCACCTTGCGTCGCGAACAGCGGATGTTGGTTGTCAAAAGCCATGATGGAGATAATCCTCAAGTGATGAAGTAGCGGACTCTAGAGCACCGCCCCAAACCATTCAAGTCGAGACTTGCCCTTAGGACGTGGTCGACACCGCGGCGCGGGGCTTACGCGCGATGGTCAAAAAACTCGCGTGATAAACTCGTGGGCTTTCCCTTTGAAACGTCTACGAATTCCGGAGTTCGCATGGCCATTGAGCGCACCCTTTCCATTATCAAGCCCGACGCGGTCGCGAGCAACGTCATCGGTCGCATCCTGTCCCGATTTGAAGAGGCCGGGCTCAAAATCATCGCCTCGCGCATGATGCAGCTTTCGCAGGCCGATGCCGAGGCGTTCTATGGGGTCCACCGCGAACGTCCCTTCTTCAAGGATCTTGTACATTTCATGATCTCTGGTCCTGTCATGGTGCAGGTCCTCGAAGGCGAGGGCGCAATCGCTAAGAACCGCGATCTGATGGGAGCAACCGATCCTAAGAAAGCGGCACCTGGAACGATTCGCGCCGACTTTGCGCAGAGTATCGATGCCAATGCCGTTCATGGCTCGGACGCCTCTGAGACCGCAGCGAACGAAATCGCCTTCTTCTTCCCCGCCATGGCGATTCACTCGCGCTGATTTGCACGGAACCAATCCGCCCCTGAAGAACGACCCGGTCGGTGATCGGGTAAACCTGCTGGGTTTGGACGCCGCCGGGTTGGTGGCTTTGTGCGCAAACTGGGGCGAAAAACCCTTTCGGGCTCAGCAACTCCTCAAATGGATTCACCAGCGCGGTGTCGGCGAGTTTGACGCCATGACCGATCTGGCACGCACGCTGCGCGAGCATCTGGCAGCGAACGCCGAGGTTCGGGCTCCCGCGGTGCTCACAGACCATCGGGCGGCAGACGAGACTCGCAAGTGGTTGCTGGACGTGGGTCAGGGCAACGCGGTCGAGATGGTGTTTATTCCCGAGAGCGCTCGCGGCACGCTTTGCGTTTCGACACAGGCCGGGTGCGCGGTTGATTGTCGTTTTTGCTCCACTGGCAAACAGGGCTTCTCGCGAAACCTCCGACTCGATGAGGTGATTGGCCAGTTGTGGTGGGCCGAGCAGGCGCTCGGTGGCACCGCAGCGGGCGCCGAACGCAAAATTTCGAATGTCGTGTTCATGGGGATGGGCGAGCCCCTGCTGAACTACGACGTCACTCTCGCAGCGCTTCGGTTGATGCTCGATGACCGGGCCTATGGTTTGTCGCGGCGGCGGGTCACGGTGTCGACCTCTGGGGTGATTCCGATGATGGATCGGCTGCGTGAAGACTGCCCGGTTGCATTGGCGGTGTCATTGCACGCGCCCATTGATGCCTTGCGTGACCAATTGGTGCCACTGAACCGAAAGTATCCGTTGGATCAACTCTGGTCAGCATGCTCCCGGTACCTGCAATCGGCCCCGCGAGATTTTGTGACTTTCGAGTACGTGATGCTGGACGGTGTGAATGATTCCGAGGATCAGGCTGATCAAGTCTTGCGTTGGGTGGCTGATTTGCCGTGTAAGTTCAACTTGATTCCCTTTAATCCTTTTCCTGGATCGGGCTTGCGGCGTTCGCCAACAGATCGCATCCTGCGCTTTGCCCGCCGGCTTTCGGACGCTGGTATCGTGACAACTGTGCGGCGTACGCGGGGTGATGATATTGATGCCGCGTGCGGTCAACTCGCGGGTGATGTTCGGGATCGGACTCGCCGTGCAGAGCGCCTGGAAGGCAAAATCATTCCGATTCCGATTGAGCGCGCCGCAGCACCCCACTAAACAATGAGCCGATCATGACAGACATGAATCCCGATAGCGGTTCAGGTGCCGGCACCCTGGGGATTGGGACGGCGGCCGAACTGGCGGCCGTGCGCGAGGCACGCGGTTGGTCGATCCAGGAAGCAGCCCAGCGGATGCGTCTGGCGGTTCGCCAAATCGAAGCGATGGAAAAGGGTCATTGGCATGAACTTCCCGGCGGCACGTTTATTCGCGGCGCCCTGAGGGGTTATGGCCGCATGTTGGGGGTGGGTGTAGAGCCCCTGATCGAAACCCTTGGCCCGGCCGGCGAACCTAGCGATCTCCGCTCAGCCGCCTCTCTTAGCGCACCCATGCCGCGTGCCGATGGCCTGGATTTCTCGGGGTCTTCCGGTAGTCGACGCAATTGGATTTTGTTGGCCGTCGTGATTGTGGCGGCCCTTGCCGCTTTCGCTCTCTTTTTTGGCCGATCAACGCCCGTTGGGCAAAAATCCGGCATGGCGCCTGGCAGCGTTCCCGCGTTGGGGCCGGTCGGTGCGCCTGCAGACGGCGCAGTAAGCTCGCCCCCGGGTGTGAGCGGCGTGCAAAATGATTCACAAAATGGAGTACAGAGCGGATCACAGAGCGGAGCACAGAGCGGCTCCCCCTCCAATTCATCACCGACCGGGCCCACCGTGATCGAATCGGTTCCGGCGCAAAACCTTCGTTGATCGCAATATGAGTGTCAGTAAGCACAACATTCCCGGGCCGCTGAACCGGCATGCCACCCGCATGGCCACCGTCCGGTGGGGGGATCGGACGGTCAAGATCGGTGGCGACGCGCCCGTGGTGGTGCAGTCCATGACGAATACCGATACAGCGGACGTCATCGCGACCGCGATTCAGGTTAAAGCGCTGGCTGCGGCCGGGAGCGAAATCGTTCGAGTGACGGTCAACTCGCCTGCAGCAGCACAAGCGGTTTCGGCGGTCCGCGAACAACTCGATCGGATGGGCGTGTCGGTCCCCTTGTGTGGTGACTTTCATTACAACGGGCATCGCTTGTTGACCCAATACCCGGACTGCGCTCAGGCCTTGTCCAAGTACCGAATCAATCCCGGCAATGTGGGTACCGGTGCGAAGCGAGACGACAATTTCGCTCGCATGATTGAGATTGCCTGCCAGCACGACAAGGCCGTTCGGATCGGGGTCAATTGGGGCAGTCTCGATCAGGATTTATTGGCCCGTCTAATGGACGCCAATGCTGCGCTCCCGGACCCATTGGGTTCGGCGGCCGTCATGCGTGAAGCACTTGTGCGTTCGGCGCTTGATTCCGCGGCTCGTGCAATTGAGTTGGGATTGAATCCCGATCAAATTGTCCTGTCCTGCAAGGTATCAGCGGTTCAGGATCTCATCGCGGTCTATCGCGATCTGGCCAGTCGCTCTGATTTCGCTTTGCACCTCGGACTTACAGAGGCCGGGATGGGTTCCAAAGGGATCGTGGCGTCTACGGCAGCGATGGCGGTGTTACTCCAGGAGGGCATTGGAGACACGATTCGGGTATCGCTCACGCCGGAGCCCGGTGGCGATCGGACTCGCGAAGTCATCGTCGCGCAGGAGATGCTCCAGACCATGGGCTTGCGCGCATTTACGCCATTGGTAACGGCTTGCCCCGGGTGTGGCCGCACGACCTCGACCTTCTTTCAGGAGTTGGCCGACTCGATTCAGCGTTGGCTTCGCGAACAGATGCCCCAGTGGCGCGCAAACTATCCGGGCGTCGAGACGATGGCGGTCGCCGTCATGGGTTGCGTTGTCAACGGGCCCGGCGAATCGAAGTTCGCCGATGTCGGTATCAGCTTGCCAGGCGCGGGCGAAGCGCCAGTGGCGCCGGTGTTCGTCGATGGCGAACGCACCGTCACACTCAAGGGCGACCGGATCGCTGAAGAGTTTCAGGCCATCGTCGCGCAATACGTCGAACGACGTTACGGGGTCGCGGGTCTGATGGGGCAGCGTGAGGCGGAACCCGCATGACCGACGCGAAGCTTGCGCCCAAACCCGCAGCAAAGCCCGTAGCCCTAACGGGCGTCAAGGGCATGAATGATTTGCTGCCGGCAGATGCCCACTACTGGGAAATGGTTGACGATGCCGTCCGTGACTGGACCCGTGGCTATGGCTACCAACAGATTCGCACGCCGATCGTTGAGCCCACTTCGCTGTTTGCTCGTGGGATTGGTTCGGCGACAGATATTGTCGAGAAAGAGATGTATTCCTTTGTCGACGCTCTCAATGGTGAACATCTCACGTTGCGCCCCGAGAACACCGCCGGCGTTGTGAGGTCAGTGATTGAACATCACCTGACCTATGAAGGGCCCCGTCGACTCTGGTACTTCGGACCGATGTTCCGGCACGAGCGGCCCCAACGAGGTCGTTATCGTCAGTTTCATCAGATTGGTATTGAGGCGATCGGATTCGACGGACCCGACATCGACGCCGAAGTCATCGCCATGGCTCAGCGCCTGTGGGACGACCTGGGTCTGGACGGTCTGCAACTTGAGTTGAACTCGATTGGAGACGCGAGCGAACGACTCGCGCATCGAGCCGCCTTGATTGCTTATTTTGAACAGCATCTTGATCAACTCGATGATGATTCAAAGCGTCGTATGCATGCCAATCCGATGCGGATTCTGGACTCTAAAAATCCTGCGCTGCAGACGCTGATTGAGGCCGCGCCAAAGCCCGTCGACTTTCTGGGCACAGACTCGCGCACGCATTTCGAAGGCCTTCAGCAGTTGCTCGCAGATCTCGGTATTCCCTATCGTTTGAACCCACGTTTGGTGCGCGGGCTCGATTACTACAACCGGACCGTTTTCGAGTGGACCACCACGATGCTGGGTGCGCAGGGAACCGTCTGCGGCGGCGGTCGTTATGACCCCCTGGTTGAGCAAATGGGTGGTAAGCCCACCCCGGCCTGTGGTTTCGCGATTGGGGTCGAACGCTTGATTGAGTTGCTGCGTGAACAAGGCGAAGCAGTTGCGTCCGCCGCGTGTTCCGTTTATGTGGTGCATCAGGGCCAAGCTGCCGGGCGTTTGGCGTTTCGGTCTGCGGAGCGCCTGCGTGACGCTGGGCTCGATGTCATCCTGCATTGCGGTGGCGGCAGTTTCAAGAGTCAGTTCAAACGCGCCGATGCCAGCGGGGCAACGCTTGCGGTTGTGATTGGCGAGGAAGAAGCCGCTCGCGACGAAGCCGCGATCAAGTGGTTGCGCGCTGACCGCGGTGATTTAACTCAGAACAATGTTCAGCAGAGCGTTGCGCTGGCAGACCTGCCGAATACAGTGCTTGATGCCCTGTATCGATCGAATGAGGAAGGGCATGGCCTACGATCTTGAAGAACAGGAACGCCTCGACGAACTGAAGGCATTCTGGAGTCGCTGGGGCAACTGGATCACGCTGGGTTTGACTCTGGTGCTGCTCGTCGTTGCCGGTTGGCGTGGCTGGGGCTGGTGGGAACTACGCCAGGCGGGCGCGGCGTCTGCAATTCACGAAAAGATGGACGAAGCATTACGTCGTGGGCAGTTGTCTGAGGCCACGCCGATGGCCTCAACCCTCATGAACGATTACCGCCGTACCGCTTATGCCTCGATGGCCGCATTGCGTGTTGCACGGGCCCAGCTGGACGCGGGGGACGCCAAGTCTGCCCGAACGACCTTGACCTGGGCCGTCGAGCACGGACGCGACTCCGGGATTCAGGCCGTGGCAAGGATCCGCCTGGCTGGGATGCTGCTAGACGAGGGGGTTGCCGACCGGTCGCAACTCGATGCAGGACTCAAACTTCTCGAGGGAGCTCCCCCCGCGGAGATGGCCGGTTCCTGGATCGACCGGCGGGCCGATTTACTGGCTGAATTGGGTCGGGCCGATGAGGCCAGGGCAGCGTGGAAAGATGCCCTGAGCAAACTCGATAGCAACAGTCCCTTGCGGCCGCTGGTTCAACTCAAACTTGACACGTTCGGAGCGGGTTCATGATGCATGTCCAAACGCTGGTCAAGGCGTTTCCCGGTCGCCTGCTGATCGCTGTGGTCACGCTGAGCCTTCTGTCCGCTTGTTCCTGGTTGGGGTTGGGGC
>RFPW01000058.1 GCA_009925965.1 Betaproteobacteria bacterium | reverse complement strand
AGCATTCACGGGAGAAGAGTTCCATGATTTTGCTGGCTCTGTGGTTGTTCACGCTGTGGGTGGGTGGATTGCACTTCCTGCCGTTTTATTGCTGGGCGCAAGAAGCAACCGCTATAAAAAAGATGGGGCAATTTCGGCTCACCCACCATCGAGCATTCCTTTTTTGGCATTAGGTGCCTGGGTTTTGTGTGTTGGTTGGTTTGGTTTCAATGTCATGAGCGCACAAACCATAGACAAAATGTCAGGCCTTGTTGCTGTCAATAGTCTCATGGCCATGGTGGGTGGCACCTTGGCGGCGTTGTGGTTAGGTAAAAATGACCCCGGCTTTGTTCATAACGGCCCCTTGGCTGGATTGGTTGCCGTATGCGCCGGCAGTGATCTGATGCATCCACTGGGCGCATTGATGGTGGGGGGCATCGCGGGCGCGCTCTTTGTCCAGCTTTTTACCCTGACTCAGAATCGCTGGCGTATTGACGATGTACTGGGCGTGTGGCCGCTGCATGGCCTTTGCGGCGCCTGGGGTGGCATCGCTGCCGGGATCTTTGGCCAGTCGGCACTTGGTGGGACAGGTGGCGTGAGCCTTGGGGCTCAGATCGCAGGCACCCTTCTGGGGATCACCGTTGCGCTAGTCGGCGCCGCGATCATCTACGGCGCACTTCGGGTCACCGTAGGACTTCGACTGGACGAGGAGCAGGAGTTCCTTGGCTCTGACCTTTCGATCCACCGGATTTCCGCCACCCCGGGTCAGGACCTCAATTAGTTACAAATGATATCCCGAAGTACCGCAGGAGCCGTGTTCGGAGTGAGTCCCATCCAATCGGATGGGCGCGAGTTCCTCGCGAGGCGCACGCCATCCGTCATCGCGTCTGAGTAAGACTCCTGTTGCAGGACCCGAAAGCGATTCGCGCTACAGTCATATTCATACTGACTACGATCAGAGCGAGCGCCCGCAGCCGTCGGGGCATCCCAGCTTTGGATTGTCCAGACGCGCCAGAGATGGGGCGTCTTGTTCAACACTGAGACCGTTTGGCGAATATTGATCGGATCGTAGTAAAACTCCGAATCCTGCAGCCGGCCCAAACTAATCCATTCTGATTGGGCCCAAGCCCACCCGGTCACCAAGACCAAGTGGGCTGCGAGGAGGCGGACCCTCACCGCGCCATCGCAGCGATCGTCAAACCCCGAACTTGATGGCGTTCAATCAAGCGAGACACGAGTCCGCTGGCTTTCGCGTATTCAGCGAATTCGGCCAAAAACTGTGCTCCAGCGGGGTTGGACTTCTGGGTTCCAATCGCTTGCTGAACGGCGGTGAACCGGCCTTCAAGAATTCTTGCGCCCGGCACTTTTTCGACATCGGTCAAGAGGCGCGACCGAAGGCAGGCCATTGCCTCAAGGCCTTCACGCAAAAACAGTTCGAGCGTGGCGTCAAAGCCATCCGCATGCACAAGCTGCGCATGGCGAATATTTCGAACCAGCCAGAGATCGTAAGCAGTTCGGGCGGCGACCGCGATTCGGACGCCAGGCTGGTCGACTTCCGACACGTCCCGGATCGATGATCCTGGCGGAACCAGATAGGTCGCATCGATTTCGACATAGGAAGCACTGAAGACGATTTTTTCAGCCCGCGCGGGTTCAGCGCCGATCAGCGCGATATCCCAGACGTCCTGGTCCGCAGCATCGGCAAGCGATCCGGGATTGGGGAATGGCACCAGATCCAGCCCAACGCCGAGCCGACTAGCAATTTCGGCGGCCATATCAGGCGCCACGCCTTGCGGGTCGCCATTTTCGGCACGACCAGTCACAAGCAGAAAATTGCTCAGGTTGATTCCAGCACGCAGCCGCCCAGTCGGGGCGAGTTGTCGAACGACTTCAGGGCTTGCGGTGGGTTCAGCATGCGAATGATCCATCGTTGGCTCCAGGGTTGATCGACCGAAAACTCATTGTTTCACAAAGAGACCTAGCGTTTACTTGGATAGACAGAGGGCAACTGGCTCCATAAGGTGGTGTCACCTCCGCATGCAAGGCTAGGTATGCCGCATTCAGCCCCAACTCAGTCCGACACCAAACATGTAATTGTTGCAACCAGCGATTCGCCATTTATGACCCTGCACGAGGTCATTCGAAAAGCGCGGCAGAAGCTGAACAACGATGACTGGGACTACATCGTTGGTGGCACCGAGACTGAAACCACCTTGCGCCGCAACCGGATGGCGCTCGATTCGATCGCTTTGCGCCCGAGGGTCTTGCGCGATGTCAGCGCAATTAATCATTCAACGACCCTTCTGGGCCGAAAAATGCGCCTGCCGGTCTTACTGGCACCAGTCGGTAGCCTCGAGCTATGTACGCCTGAGGCCGGAGCGGCAGCCGCTCGAGCCGCTGACCAGTTTGGCGTTGCTCACATGTTGAGCTCTGTTTGCGAACCCGGCATGGCCGCACTGGCTACCCAGGTGCCCAATGCCCTCCGGATTTTTCAACTCTACGTTTATGGCGACGCCGACTGGATCGACCGGCACATCGAACAAGCGATCGAACTGGGCAATAAGGCTTTCTGTTTCACGGTCGACATGGCGCTCTACAGCCGCCGTGAACGAGATATTGCGAAGCGCAATATTCGCAGGGCCGTGGTGCCGGGGCGCGAGTTTCTCGCCCAGCTCAGCTGGAAAGATATCGAAAGAGTTCGAAAGAAATACGATATCCCATTCATTATTAAAGGAATTGGGACGCCGGAGGACGCACTGATTGCGATCGATCACGGGATCGACATGATTTACATTTCCAATCATGGCGGCCGGCAACTCGACCACGACCTGGGCTCCATGGACGTCCTCCCCGAAATCGTAGCGGCTGTTAATCAGCGAGCCAAGATCATCGTCGACGGCGGATTTAATCGGGGCACGGACATCGTCAAGGCCATCGCGCTTGGCGCCGATCTGGTCGCTTTGGGCCGAATGCAGTGCATGGGTCTGGCCGCAGATGGAACCAATGGATTAATCCGGGTTCTCGAACTGCTCGAGATGGAAGTCAGGATTTGCCTGGGCCTTCTCGGCGTGACTGGACTCGCGGAGCTCAATCCGTCCTATGTCCGGCGCGCCTACCCGGCCAACCCGGCGAGCGCCCTGAGCGCATTCCCATTACTCAATGTTGAAACGATCGATTACCCGGGAGCCTGAAATGTTTTCAAGTCATTTCTCTGTTTTGCTTCGCAACCTATTGGGAAGCATCGCTATTTTATTGATGGGTTCCGGGTCGCTCTTGGCCCAAAGCAATTATCCGAACCGGCCGGTGAAGTTGATCGTTCCATTTCCCGCCGGACAGGCCACCGATATTGCTGCGCGGATGCTTGGCGAAGGACTGGCAAAAATCTGGGGCCAACAAGTGGTCATCGAAAACAAAACCGGCGTGCCAGGGATGCTCGCCGGCCGCGACGCCCCTCCAGACGGCTATACCTTGACGATGGGCTCGAGTGGCACACTTGCCGTCAACCCTGGCGTTTACAACAAGCTGCCCTATGAGGGCGCCAAAGATTATGTCCTCATCAATGGCGCGAACATCGCACCGATGATCATCGTCGCGAATCCGAGTGCCCCGTTCGCCAGCTTGAAAGAACTGATTGAAGCCGCCCGCAAAGAGCCCGGCAAATACACGATTGGATTTGGTGGGGTTAACAATACCCAGCACCTGACGGGCGAATACTTCAAGTCCCGCGCCGGAATCGACCTCGTTGGCGTCAATTACAAGGGCAGCGCAGCCGCCGTGACCGATTTGCTCGGCGGTCAAATACACATTCTGGTCGACAGCCTTGCCTCCACCCTGCCCCACATCAAGGCTGGCAAGATCCGGCCACTGGCGATCACGACGCTCCAGAGGGTGCCCCAGCTGCCTGACCTACCAACGGCTGCGGAGTTGGGTTTTCCGGGGTTTGAGGGCGTCGGTTGGGCTGGCCTGATCGCCCCCAAGGGAACCCCGACCGATATCGTCGACAAAATCGGGACCGACGCCCGAAAAGTCCTCAATGAACCCCAGATGCGAGAGCGTCTGATCGATCGCGGTATGGTCGTTGACCCGCGCAATGCCCGCGAATGGGGCGAGTTCGTCAATGCCGAAGTCGTCAAATGGGCCGAGGTGGCAAGGCGCGCAAACGTTAAAGCCGTTGACTGAGCTGCAGCCGCCCCCTCAGAACTACTTGATCATTCCTTCTTTAAGGCCGAGGCCAGATTTTCCCGTTGAATCCGCCACGCGGGCAAGGCGGCCAACACAAGACCGATACAGAAAATCGCCAGTGAGATCTGCAATTCGGATGCGCCCAGGCTTGGCTCCAAGGCGACCCCGCTGCTGCGGGACAACCACGCGCTGATGGCGAACGACAGGCCATAGCCGCAAACCAGTCCCACGAGCACTCCGGCTCCGACCAACGACGCGGTGAATCCCCAGGCCACCGCGAACAGATAGCGGCGCGGCGCACCCAGCGCACGTAGCGTGGTGAACTGAGGCACCAGCAACCGAAACAGAATGAAGACGCTGGCGACGATTGCCAGTAACACCAACGCCTGGGTCACCACCGCCAGCAAGCTCATCAGTTGGCGCACATCCCCCAGGATGTCGTAAAGCTGCAGCAAGGCCTCGGCCGGGAAAAATGCCATCGACTCGGCCCCTGTATACGCGGCGCGCAATTGGTAGGCCATGGCAAGCTTGTCGGTATGCACGACCGCGGCTGGAACACCAATCGTGAACTGCGGATCGAAAGGCGGACCCACCTGCAAGGAATCCGGTGCATGGCCGCTCGGCTGCCCGTGCAGCGACCAAACGAGCTCCACCGACACCAACACAGCAAGGTCCCAAGGCGAACCGGTCGGCCTCATTCGCCCGACCACCGTGACCTCAAGGTCATGCGAATCCAGGCCTTGCCCACTGGCCGCACCCCCGTCACGAACACCATGTGCGAGCCTAAACTGATCGCCAACCTGAAGCGGCGAGGTCGCTCCAACCACGGCCTCGTCCCGAGTGGCGAACACTCGCCCCTGACTGAACCCGCGCGACAGGTGCTCGACCAGCGCCGCGACGACACCCACGACTGGAGCTCCGCCATAACTGTCGCCAAACGCCAGCGGCGACACGAATCGAGCTCGTGGCTCATTGAGTAGCTTTCCCGTTAGCGCCGGACTGAGCAGCTGGCTGGAGCCAGGCCGCAGGAAGACCCCGGTGAATAAGGCATCCGTGCGGCTTCCCGGTGGCGCCACAATCAGCGAGAAGCGGTCTGCTGCGCGTGCACTGCCCGCGCGTAACGCCCGTTCCTGCGACAGGATCGCAACCGCCAATGCAACGCCGGCAGCCACCAAAAAAATAAATGCCAAAGCGCTGAAACGATATCGCAGCAGTGCAGCGCGGATTACTGGCCAGGGATTCATCCGGACACCACCGATGCGGGCTGAACCCGTCCCGCCTTCAACGTGACAACGTGGTCCGCCAGCGACACCACCTTGTCGTCATGGCTGACAACGACCACCGTCTTGCCGCTCTGCGCGAGCGCCTTCAGAGCCATCGCAATGCGCTGACCGTTCTCGGCGTCAAGGCTGGCCGTCGGCTCGTCAGCCAGGATCAGTGCCGGATCCAGCAACAGCGCTCGGGCAAGTGCCACCCGTTGTTGCTCGCCGCGCGACAGGCGGCTAACCGGTCCGTCGCGCCTGGGCACCATCATTTGTTCCAGTAGTTGCGTGGCCCGCGCCAGCAAGCCTTTCGGCAAGCTGGCGCTTCGAAATTGGGCGGGTAGAAGGACATTACCCAATGCGTCGAGTTCATCGAGCAGACGAAAATCCTGGAACACCATGCCGCAATGCTCGAGTCTCCAGGCATCGCGTTGCGGTTCGCGCAACGCATTAACCACGGTCGCACCAAAGGTGACTTGGCCCCGCTGCGGCAGCACAATGCCGGCCAGTGCATGTAGCAAGCTGGACTTTCCGGAGCCAGACGGGCCGACAATCGCCGTGAGTTCGCCCGCTGCAAACTGCGCGGTCAAATCGTCCAGGGCGTGTATTGAACCGGCACCAGAATCGGAAAAGCTCAGCCCCAGCGCATGGGCTGCGAGCGTCATAGCACCTGAAATGTGGCGTCAACCAGCCGCACGCGGCTGACGAATCCGGTGGCCGCATCGGTTTGCGGACCGATCTCGAGCTTGCCTTCGACCTGGATCAGCTTGCCCGGGCGTATCGCCTCCTGGCGTTTCTTCATGCGCACGAAAACGATGGTGTCGATCCAGTCGTCCTCGGAGGCGCAGAAGGGACAGGTTTCGACCGGCGAATTGGAGAGCACAAAAAAGTCTGATTCGACCTTCAGGTGCGGAGCCATGAACCCCTGCATGATGATGGGCTTACCCGCCAGCTTCTTCGCAGTCTCGGAATAGCTCTTGTCATCCCGGTAAAGCTCGAACATCCGGATGCGTGGGAGTTCCGCCGCCAGCGATGCCATAGGCAACAATGCGCATGCAGCAACGAGGCGACGGCGGGCTCGTTGCATCGGTTATTGCATTCCGGTTACAGTCAGAACGATGCTGAGACTTGTCGTCATGGCCTTGACCATGGGCTCCTTCTCGACATCAACCCACTCGTCCAGAGAATGCGAGCGCCCGCTCTTGTCTGGCGCCATTCGGCCGATAGTGAGCGCGGGAATACCGAGACTCATCGGTAGATTCGAGTCCGTCGAGCTCCACCCGTAGGTCACCTGGTATCCACCCGCCTCGATGGCCGCTTTGGTGATCTGGGCGAGTTCGGTCTTGGGGTCTGTACTCCCGGCCGGGCGGTCTCCGATCAGCTTGGCTTCAACCTTGATTCGGCCTTCCTTGGTGGAGCGCGCAAAATTCTCGCCCTCCCCCGCGTCCTGCATGATCTTCAACATGCGGTCTTCAATCCGCTTCAGTTCAACTGGCGCCTCTGATCGCATATCCACTTCCATCCAGGCATCGAGTGGAATGGAATTAACCGAAGTGCCGCCGCCAACCAGACCAATGCTGAAGGTGGTTTTGGGCGAAGCTGGTACCTGGATCCGTGAAAACTCAGTTGCCGCCTGTCCCATGGCGAACATTGGGTTGACCAGACCGAATGCGCTAAAGCTGTGGCCACCCGGACCATTAAAGGTCACCCGATAGCGCTTGGAACCAACGCCGCCATTCGTGATGATGGCGACGCTACCGGATTCGATCGAAAAGAACGACTTAATCTTGTCCTTGTAAGGACCCTTGGTGAAAAGGTGCCGCACGCCGCGCAGATCGCCCGGGCCCTCCTCGCCGACCGTAGCAACGAACAGAATATCGTCGCGTGTCTTGATATTGGCAGCTTCCATCGCACGTACGAAACCCAGCAGCACCGCGAGGCTCAACGTGTCATCGCCCACACCAGGTGCGTAAAGCTTATTGCCCTGACGCTTCACCTTGACATCGGTTCCAGGCGGAAAAACGGTGTCCAGGTGGGCGGAAACAACCACCACCTTGCCGTCGCCGCGAGTGCCTCGGCGCAGCGCCAGCACATTGCCTTCGTCATCAATTTTGACGTCCGTCAATCCCGAAGCCCGAATCATCTTCTCGAACTCCCTGGCTCGGACTTCCTCTTTAAATGGCGGCGCAGGGATTTCGGTCAGCTTGATGCCTTCATCAACGATGCGGCCGTGCTCCTTGTCGAGGAAGGAAGCGGCAGCCTTGAATGCGGGGCTCGCCAGAACGCGCGCTACCTCGGCAGTAGGATCTACCTGAGCGAGTGCGGCGGTATTGGTCAACGCAAGGGCCAAAGACAGGGAAGCAAGACGGACAGAGGTTCGCAGCATGAAATGGGGATTTTTGGATTTGAGGTTGGCGGAGAAGGGATCAGCCCTATTGTGTCGCAACTAACAGGTGGCGCGCCAGCGCGTCGCTAGCCTGCGCCTTGGCTAGGTCCTGTGGGACAAGGGTAATTACTAAATGTAAATATTAATTCCAGTAACTACCATCGTGTCATATTCCTACAGGAGCGATGTATGTCCAATCGATTTCAACCCGAAAAGGTGAGGCTGGCCGCCCTTTCTGTGAGCTTGATCATGTTGGCCGGCTGTGGTTCAGACGACTTACCGCAACTTTCTGAAGCGATTCCAGCCAATTTTTCGGGCGATTGCGCGACGCTGACATCGTCTATCTCTGGACTTAAAGGAACAGTCATCACGGCTTCCAGCACCGTGGGCGCTGGTCTTTTGTCAAACATCATGACGCCCGAGCATTGCCTGGTGACGGGCAAAATGAATGAGCGCGTCAGCCCCGTTGATGGGCAGACCTACTACATTGGGTTCCAGGTACGTTTACCCAAGAGCTGGAACGGCCGATTCTTCTACCAGGCAAATGGGGGCACAGACGGCGCAGTCTCAACGGCCGCTGGTGCATTGGGAGGAGGCCCAATCACGTCTGCCCTGGCGAAGGGTTTTGCCGTGCTGAGTTCCGATGCAGGGCATCAGTCGCAAACGACACCATTTTTTGGGCTGGATCCACAAGCCCGTATCGACTATGGCTACAACGCCGTTGGCCAATTGACACCAATGGCCAAAGATTTAATCAAGTTGGTCTACGGGAAAGCACCGGACCGTTCCTATCTTGGCGGATGCTCGAATGGAGGACGTCATGCGTTGGTAGCTGCCAGCCGATTCGGCGATCTTTATGACGGCATCTTGGGCGGTGCGCCCGGCTACAACCTGCCCAAAGCTGCTGTTGCCCAATTGTGGGGAGTTCAGCAGTATGCGACCGTGGCAACTGCCACCAAGGCGACTGACACCACGGCATCGGGGACAGTGGTGACGTTGCCAACTCCGTTGCCGGACGTTTCCACTGCCTTTACGGCAGCAGAGCGGACGATGATCGCCTCCAAGATTCTTGCCAAATGTGATTCTCTCGACAACGCTACAGACAATTGGGTGGGTGATGTGGCCGCCTGTCAAAAGGCATTCAATGTGGCTACTGACATCCCTAGCTGCGCGGGAGCTCGTGATGGCACTTGTCTGACAAGCAATCAAAAAACCGTATTGGCCAACGTTCACAGCGGCGCAAAAAACACCGCCGGTGGTGCGCTTTACAACAGCTTTCCCTATGACACAGGCATCTCATCCCCAGCTTGGGCTAGTTGGAAATTTGTCAATTCGACTGGTGTAGGTCGTGACCCTGGTGCCACGGCATTCATATTCACAACCCCACCAAAAACAGATACGGTCAATTTCCTGGGGCTGCCCTACGCCATGGGTTTCAACTTCGATGTGGATGCACCCAAAATCTTTTCCACATCAGGCGTTTACACCGAGTCGGCCATGTCTTTCATGACCCCCCAGGATCCCAGCAACTTGGGCAAAATGCTTAATCGCGGTGCCAAGTTGATGGTTTACCACGGCACCTCAGATCCGGTTTTTTCATTCAATGACACCGTGTCCTGGTGGGAAAGCATCAAGAGTACTTTTGGCGGCAATACCGATCGATTTGTCAGGTTGTATCCAGTACCGGGCATGTCTCATTGTTCAGGTGGGCCCGCTGCTGATCAATTTGACATGCTCGATCCGCTGGTCACCTGGGTTGAAAAGGGAACAGCGCCTAATTCGGTCGTGGCTAAAGCACGAGGTGCCGGGACCAGTTCGATTGCTGCGTTGGTTAATGCCGAGGTGCCAACGTCTTGGGCAGCAGATCGTTCGCGGCCGTTGTGCCCTTATCCAACGGTTGCGACCTATAACGGATCTGGTGACCTGAACCAGGCATCGAGTTTCAGCTGCAAATAGAAAGATCTCGAATGCAGTGAGGGGTCAAGGCCCCTCCCCTATGCCCTTCGATGTTGGGCAACCTTGCGAAGTAATTCAAGCAGGATCTGCTTTTCGGCTGGGGTTAGGTGCTTCCAGATATTTTCTTCCATCGAATGGCTGACTGATGTCAGCTCTTCCGCCATGGCCTGTCCAGCTTCACTCAAGCGGACCAATTGCATCCGTCGGTCCCGAGCACTTTGAATTCGAGTCAGCAAATCGCATTTTTCCAGGCGGTCCAGAATCAAAGTCAAGTTAGGTGCCGCGATGTTGAGCACCGTGCTCAAACGTTTAGGCGTCAGTTCTTCATTTGCTTGAAGCAGAATCAGAATCGTGAACTCGAGCTTGTTGAGCTTGAAACTTTCCTGGATACAGTTTTTAAAAACATGATCCGTAGGAATACTGGCTTGTGCTAGGTGGTAACCCAAAAGATGCTTCAGGCTGCCTTGCTCCATGTGACCAGGAAGCGCGGGTTCCATCGCAGGTTTAGTTGGCATGTGCTTAGAAGGCGAGATGGGTTCGTAGGAGATCCGGTCCCCTATTATCGCCTCTCAGGACGGTCTAATCGTGCCTCAACCCGATCGCGATCGGGTGGTTACAGTTAGTTTGACGCGCGCCCTAAACGACTCAGACAAACCGCACGGCAATGCTACCTAAAGGGCCATAGTCCGCATGAAACGTGTCCCCCGCGCCGCAGGCAACTGGGCGCGTGAAACTGCCGCTGAGCACAATTTCACCCGCCTCGAGGTGCTCGCTGTGCTGCGCCAACGTGTTGGCAAGCCACGCAACAGCATTGGCCGGATGATTTAAAACAGCCGCCCCGAGACCTGATTCCTC
>RFPW01000057.1 GCA_009925965.1 Betaproteobacteria bacterium | reverse complement strand
GCCTCGTTTAACGCACGAACCGCGCGCGCCTGATCAAGAACACCCGTCGTGACGGGCAGGGTCTCAACGATATCCAACATCTGGCGCTCGCTGTCCGCGACCGCCTCAGTACCCGGGCCATGCAGCGCCGACCAATCGAAGTAGGCATTGGACAACCGCTTGCCCAACACCTGCAAACGCACATCGTCGGGACCTACGGTCTGCCGTAGTCGCGAGTAAACATCGAGGGCATCCTCGAGCTGATTCGAATCGAGAATGGCCAACTCAATCCAGGCGAAAACCGGGTTGACCAATCGAGAACGAAGCTCGTCACGGACCTCAGTTGGGAACGCTTCGACCGCAGCGATCAGCCCGAGGTCCTCTGGACCAAATGCCTTCGGGCAAACGCTCCGTGACATCGCCAGAATAAGCTCGGGGAGACGGCGCAACATTTCAGGCCATCGACTGGCCGGCAAGTCACCACGCGCCGCCAGCGGGTAATCCGTCAGAGCCCGCCCCAGACCGTCGAGCGCCCTCCGAAAACGATCCGAACTGGCATCAACGGACGCGCTCGCCAGCGCAATCTGGAGTACCGATCGATTAAGCAGACATGGCATCGCGTCGCGCCCACCCCGGGCAATGCGCTGATCCCACAAGCGCAAGGCTTGCACCGGCTTGCCAGTACTTAAACTCTCCAGCGCCAACTCATCGATCGCGTCGACGGATCGAAACCAGAACAAACCGTTCAGCCAACGGCCTTCGACATCATCGACCGCGGCCGCTGCCGATTCAATACCCTGAATAGTTCGTTCGAGCCCCCCCCAAGACGGCTGATCGAGCGGAAATGTCGGGCTTTTCCCGAGCGGGATATCGACGCTGAGGTCGGCCACTCGCCGCGCAATTTCGCGACTGGTCGCCGACGCAGGCAATCCAAGAATTCGAAAGGGGTTTGCGAGAACGAGATTCACGATCCAGGCCCATGGCCGTCAAGGTCAGCGGCTCGCCAAGCGATTGCTCAGCAGAGGTGCAGGGGCATCGTAGCGATTTCCGCCCCAATACGGAAGTTCGCGCAACCATTCAAGTCGCTTTTTTGATCAGAGGGGTTGAGGAACCGCTATCCCAAAACGTTCGGCCCAAGGCTGCAGTGCCGGCAGGATCTCCACCTGGAGCCGAACACCGTTCTGGCGCTGGCTGGCGCGGAGCGACCAGGCGCGGTCTCCGGGAACACGAACCTCGCTAAACCCGGGACGCGGTGGGTTGCTCCGGCAGGCCTGGGCAATCCATTCCATCTGGCGTGCGAAGGCGGCTCGCCCGCCGAATGCATCGGGGTCGACGCAGTACATAAACACTGTCGCTCCCCAGCCTTGAACAGCATCCGCACGATGGACACCCGCGAGTCCCCCGGTCAACATCTCAACGAGTAGTGCGAGTCCGGTTCCCTTATGGCCGGCCTCAAGCCCACCCAGTGGGAGGATCGTTCCCGGGGGATTGGCGTCAAAAACACTCGGATCATCCGTCGGATTCCCGCCACCATCCAGGAGCCACGGAAATTCGAACCGTTGGCCCTGCCGAGCAAGTCGGTTACTCATCGCATTGGTCGCAAGCGACGCCGAAATATCAATCAGGATTGGGGTGGTTTCGGTTGGAATCCCCACCGCCAAAGGGTCGGGCGTAAAGACCGCACGTTTACCGCCATGCGGGGCAACGCTCGCCGTCCCCGGGTCCGAACACATCAGCAAGACCGCCAGACCCCGCTCAGTAACGCGAGGTAAAAAAGCAGCCAAACAAGCAATGTGGTGACTACAACGAATAACGACCGACCCCGACCCGTAGTCCAACGCCATCTCGGTCGCACGGTCTAATCCGCGGCGGACCAGCCAGGGGCCGGGTAATCGGTGTCCATCCCAGAGCTCGGCTGCCGCCCGTCCAGCCAGACGCGTCGGTTCGCCACTAGGGGTCATCTGCCCGCGCGTAATTTCACCGAGATACGGTGAGAGTAAGGCCAGCCCGTGCGTGTCATGCCCCATCAGGTCGCCCTCAAGCAGGACCTCTGCGACATCCCTGGCAATATCAGCACGCACACCGGCGGCCAAGAGGAGCGCCTCCGCAAAGGTGCGCAAGTCCTCTGCCGAGTGACACAGAACAGGCGTCGAATTCATCGCGGTGGTTTCAGTAAACGGCACGGCCGCCCGAAAGATCGAACACAGCCCCCGTCGTAAAACTGCAGTCCTCGGTACACAACCAGGCGACCATGGCGGCGATTTCCTCGACCTGCCCAAATCGACCCATGGGAATCTTGGACAGCATGAAGTCGATATGCGACTGAGTCATCTGATCGAACATTCCGGTTTTGACCGCAGCTGGCGTCACGCAATTGACGCAGACGCCCGACTTTGCAAGTTCTTTGCCCAGCGATTTGGTCAAGGCGATCACCGCGGCCTTGGACGCGCTGTAGGCCGATGCATTCGGATTGCCTTCCTTGCCGGCGATGGAAGCAATGTTGACGATCCGGCCCCACCCACGAGCAACCATGTCGGGTGCCAGGGCCTGATTGCACAAGAACACCCCATTGAGATTGATTTCAACGACCTCGCGCCACGCCGCGACCGGATAGTCCACCAGGGGCACATTCGGTCCGGTAATGCCCGCACTGCACACCAACGCATCAACGCCGCCGAACGCGCCGATCGTCGAATCGCGCGCGGCTTCGACCGCTTGGGCCGAAGTGACATCCAGTTGGGCGGTATGGACGGCGGGTTGTTGTGGAAACTCAAGGTGCAGGTGTTCCGCCGCCTTATTCAAGGCCGTCGAATCGCGATCCCAAAGACTCACCCGAGCGCCCGAGGCAAGCAATCGGGCAGCAATTGCCAGACCAATTCCGGCCGCACCACCGGTAATGACCGCACGGCGGCCCTGCAGATCCAACTGGTTCATGCGCTCTCCTAGGTGCACTCTGTGAGACATGAGCATGCCGCAAGGTCGATCGTTCTGCGCATGAGTGGTTTCCCGGGGTGTCCAACCAAAGCGCCTTGACGCAAAATTGGTCTTACCAATTATGAATGGCCACGAATGGCTAATTACTCAGCCCACCGCAATGACTGAAAAAGACCCGAAGTCTCAGACCCGACGCAGCGCCGCATGGTTCGGACGCGATGATCGGGATGGTTTCATCTATCGGTCCTGGGTCAAGAATCGGGGTGTACCCAATGACCAGTTTGACGGGCGACCCGTCATTGGAATCTGCAACACCTACAGCGAACTCACCCCCTGCAATTCGCACTTTCGGACCTTGGCCGAGCAAGTGAAGATCGGGGTCTGGGAAGCAGGTGGCTTTCCGCTCGAATTCCCGGTCATGTCGCTGGGTGAAACACTCCTGCGCCCAACCGCGATGCTGTATCGAAATTTAGCATCGATGGATGTTGAAGAATCGATCCGCGCAAATCCACTGGATGGCGTTGTCCTGCTGATGGGATGCGACAAGACCACTCCGGCGCTTCTGATGGGCGCGGCGTCAGTCGATCTTCCGGCCATCGGAGTCTCTGGCGGACCGATGCTGACGGGACGCTGGCGCGGTCAGCCGATCGGATCGGGAACGGGCGTCTGGCAAATGTCCGAAGAGGTTCGGGGGGGGCGTATGTCCCGCGAAGAATTCATCGACGCCGAGAGCTGTATGCACCGGTCCCACGGCCACTGCATGACCATGGGGACTGCCAGCACCATGGCCTGTATGGTTGAGGCGCTGGGCATGGGACTCCCCGGCAACGCCGCAATCCCGGCGGTCGACGGTCGCCGCAATGTCCTGGCGCGCCAGGCGGGTCGGCGCGCGGTTGAAATGGTCAAGGAAGACCTCCGCATGTCGCAGATCCTGACCCGGGCGGCCTTCGAAAATGCGATTCGTGTGTTGGCGGGCATTGGCGGATCCACGAATGCCGTTCTGCATCTCATTGCCATCGCTGGGCGAGTTGGTATTCCTTTGGCGCTTGAGGATTTTGACGCGATCGGTAGCGCCCTACCCTGCCTGGTCGATCTCCAGCCGTCGGGACGCTATCTGATGGAGGACTTCTTCGAAGCCGGCGGCCTCCCTGCGGTCGTGCGTGAAATGGCCTCCGTGATTGATCAGAATGCGTTGACCGTCAATGGACACACCCTCTGGTCCAACTGTGCCCAGGCCCCGTGCTGGAATCGCGAGGTGATCCGGCCCTGGTCGGAACCATTCAAGCCCGAGGCCGGCATCGCGGTGCTTCGCGGCAATCTCGCTCCGCTGGGCGCCGTGATCAAACCCAGCGCTGCCACACCCTCGCTGATGCAGCATCGAGGCCGCGCCGTCGTGTTCCGCAACACCGATGAACTCCACCGCAAAATCGAAGACCCCGATCTGGATGTCGATGAACATTGCGTCCTGGTCCTGCAAAACTGCGGCCCCAAGGGGTATCCGGGGATGCCCGAGAGCGGCAACATGCCAATTCCGAAAAAACTCATCGAGCGTGGCGTGACCGACATGGTGCGGGTCTCGGATGCCCGGATGAGTGGTACCGCCTACGGCACAGTGGTTTTGCATGTAGCCCCTGAATCAGCGGCCGGTGGCCCGCTGGCACTGGTTCGCGATGGCGACATGATCGAACTTGACGTCCTCGACGTCAGTGAAGAAGAACTCGCCCAACGGCGGGCCGCCTGGGAAGCCCCCCCAGCAGCTGCCACCCGGGGCTATGTCAAACTTTATATTGATCATGTACTTCAGGCCGATCGGGGGGCTGATCTGGATTTTCTGGTCGGCCACAGCGGCTCTGCGGTCCCCCCAGACAATCACTAGTAAGCACTCTTATGCGCCGCTGCCGTGTCTTAATCACTGACCATGATTTTCCGGATCTCGACCTGGAACTTGCGCTGTATCGCGATGCCGGAATCGAAGCCGTCATTGCCCAGTGTCGAACTGCAGACGAGGTGATCGCTGCCAGCGTTGACTGCAATGCTCTCCTGGTTCAGTACGCCGAAGTCAGCGAAGCCGTTTTCCTCGCCCGCCCTGACATCCGCATTGCTAGCCGTTATGGAGCAGGGTTCGATACGATCGATTCGGCGGCAGCCGCGCGCCACGGAGTCTGGGTTGCCAATTCTCCCGACTATGGTGTCGGCGAGGTCGCGACCCACGCGCTGGCGATGACCCTGGATCTGCTGCGACACATCACGCTGTACGATCGCGCCGTCAAATCCGGCCAGTGGCACTACACCACGGGTGGCGTGATTCGCCGGATCGGTGATCTGACCGTCGGCGTGCTGGGTCTGGGGCGCATCGGCAAGCGCTTTGCGCATGTCGCACGCGATTGTTTCGCGCGAGTGATCGCCCATGACCCCTACCTGATTGATGGCGATTTCCCCGCCTACGTCGAACGGGTTGGCCTCGAAGCTCTGTTTGAGCAGGCCGATGTCGTGTCCGTACACACTCCGCTCAATGCCGAGACACGCGGCATGGTGAATGGACCCCTACTGCAACGGATGAAGGCCGGCAGCCTCCTAGTCAACTGCGCTCGGGGGGCTGTGGTCGACACCGATGCACTGCTCGCCGCCCTTCAGTCAGGTCATCTCGACGGGGCTGGACTTGATGTATTGCCGGTTGAGCCACCCGCGATGAACGATCCGCTGGTAAACCACCCGCGCGTCATCGTCAGCCCGCATGCGGCCTTTTATTCGGTCGCTGGAGAACGCGAACTCCGTCGAAAGGCGGCGCAAAATGTCATCGACTGGGCGCGCAACGGACAGCCCACGTACGCCGTCAATCGCATTGATTCTGGAAATTAGATAGTTATGGCGTCTGTTGAAATTATCAACATTGAAAAAAAATTCGGTTCGACCCACGTGATCCGAGGCGTGAATGTTCAGATCGCCGATGGCGAATTTACGGTACTGGTTGGTCCATCTGGCTGCGGTAAAAGTACGCTTCTGCGGATGATCGCCGGGCTCGAAGAAATCAGCGCGGGCGAGATCCGGATCGGTGGCACCGTCGTGAATCAGATGCAGCCCAAAGAGCGTGACATCGCGATGGTGTTCCAGAATTACGCGCTGTATCCGCATATGAAGGTGCGCGAGAACATGGCGTTCAGCCTGATGCTCGCCAAGAAATCCACCGCTGAAATTGATGCCGCCGTAAAACGCGCAGCCGAAATTCTTGGGCTGACTCAACTGCTCGATCGCTACCCACGAGCGCTCTCGGGTGGTCAGCGTCAGCGGGTCGCAATGGGCCGAGCAATCGTCCGAGATCCGCAAGTTTTTTTGTTTGATGAACCCCTGTCGAATCTGGATGCCAAGCTGCGTGTCCAGATGCGAACCGAGATCAAATCACTCCATCAGCGCCTGAAAACCACCTCGATCTATGTCACCCATGACCAGATCGAAGCCATGACCATGGCCGATCAGATCGTTGTCATGCGCGACGGAATTGTCGAGCAACGCGGACAACCACTCGAACTCTATGACCACCCGGTCAACCTCTTTGTTGCGGGGTTTATTGGTTCGCCCGCGATGAACTTTTTGCCGGGAACGCTGGAACGTCAGAGCGATGGCAGCCGCGTTCGGTTTCCTGACGGCACCCTCCTGCCCGCACCCCGCGAGTGCGCAGGGACATCGGGCCAGCGGGTCATTCTGGGCGTGCGGCCCGAACACATGCGGCTGGCAGAATCAGCCCAGCCCCACGCATCGTTTCTGGCTCAAATCGACGTGATCGAACCCACAGGCGCTGACACACAAGTCTATGCAAGAGCCGGCGATGCGCGGCTAACCTGCGTTTTTGCAGATCGCCATCATTTTAGTGCCGGCGATCAGATTCATCTGGTGCCCCATCCGGATCGCACCCACCTGTTTGACGAGCAATCCGGGCGCTCGCTCATGTCCCGACCCCATTAATGACGTTCAAATACCCACACGAAAGGAGACTTTTCATGAGCAAGATCGATCACGAGAGCGGCAGCCGCCGCGAGTTTCTTCAGGGCAGCGCTGGCTTGGCAACCGCTGGAACCCTGAGCGCCACCACACTCGGCATCGGCGGCCTGACCACCGAAGCCCTGGCCCAGGCACAACCTGCCGCGGCCTTTAAACCAGTCCCCGAAAAGGGCGCGAAGCTGAGGGTCCTGCGCTGGAAGCGATTCGTCCAGGGCGATGAAGATCAGTGGATGGTCAACACCAAAAAATTCACTGAAAAAACTGGTATCGAAGTTCGTATCGATAACGAAGGCTGGGAAGATGTTCGACCCAAAGCGGCTGTTGCTGCGAATATCGGCAGTGGCCCCGACATCATCATTGGCTGGTTTGACGATCCGCATCAGTATCCCGACAAGCTCGTCGACGTCACTGATGTCGCGACCTATTTGGGTAACAAATATGGTGGTTGGTACGACCTGGCCAAGCGTTATGGCACCCGCAATTCCAAGTGGATCGCCGTGCCGCTTGGCGTCATCGGCAATGCAATCGTTTATCGCGAAAGCCACGTCAAAGATGCCGGCTTCGATGGCATTCCGAAAGATACTGCGGGCTTTTTGAAACTCTGTCAGGCCCTCAAAGCCAAAGGAACCCCCCCGGGCTTCGCACTCGGCAAGGCCGTCGGAGACGGCAACAACTGGGCGCATTGGCTACTCTGGAGCCATGGCGGCAAGATGGTGGATGAAAAGGGCAACGTCATCATCAACTCTCCCGAGACGATCGCGTCGCTTGAATATGCCAAACAATTGTACGAAACGTTTGTGCCCGGGACCCTCGGCTGGTTAGACCCGAACAACAACAAGGCATTCCTGGATGGCCAGATCAGTCTGACCGCGAACGGCATTTCGGTTTACTACGCCGCCAAGAATTCGCCCGAGCCGCGTCTGCAAGAGCTAGCCAAGGACATCAACCACGCACGGTTCCCGATCGGCCCGGTGGGCAAACCCACGGAGTTGATGCAGGTCACGCAAATGATGCTGTTTAAACACTCCAAGTTTCCGAATGCGGCCAAGGCCTACCTCGCATTCATGATGGATGCTGAGCAGTACAACCCCTGGATGCAGGCCGCAATCGGTCAGCCAACCTCTGAAGGCCTACGAATCAAATCCGGTCTGGACTTCCGACCCCAAGCACACGGTCTATCGCGACGGCGCCAAGATCATGCTTGACCACGCCCATGCGGGTCCACTTGGCTTGGCCTCGGCCTCGGCCATGGCGGACTACATTGTGTTGGACATGATCGCGGAAGCCGCAAGCGGTTCGAAGTCGCCCAAAGAGGCGGCCGAGCGGGCCCAGAAGCGGGCGGAGCGCTACTACAAAGTCTGATCGCCTTTGGCGGAGGGGTGCATGCTGGCCCCTCCCCGCTCTGAACCCTGCTTCGTTTTATTGCACCCAGACGACCCCGATACATGCCCACCCAACCGCCTGGTCTGACCGCCAGAATTGCCCGACAACTCGATAACCGAAACGTCCTCGGGTTCCTCTTCATGGCGCCCGCGGGCATCCTTCTGGTCCTGTTCCTGACCTACCCGTTGGCCCTCGGGACCTGGCTCGGCTTTACCGATGCCAAAGTGGGCCGCGAGGGCGTTTTTGTCGGGCTGGACAACTTTGCCTATTTGGTCACTGATCCAGTTGCCCAAATCTCGCTCTTCAATACCCTGGTTTACACGTCCATCGCATCGGTACTCAAATTTGTGCTCGGTCTGTGGCTGGCGCTCCTGCTCAATCGCAACCTACCGTTCAAGAGTTTCTTTCGGGCCGTCATCCTGCTGCCCTACATCGTGCCGACCGCGCTCTCAGCGATCGCATTCTGGTGGCTCTACGACGCACAGTTTTCGGTGCTGAGTTGGGTCCTGACGCGACTTGGATGGATCGATCGTTATATCGATTTTCTGGGTGACCCCTGGAATGCGCGTTGGTCAACGATCGCTGCCAACGTCTGGCGCGGCGTTCCCTTTGTGGCGATCTGTTTGTTGGCTGGCCTGCAAACCATTTCGCCAAGCCTGCACGAGGCCGCTGCGCTCGATGGCGCCACCGCGTTCCAACGGTTCAGGTACGTCACGCTCCCACTGCTGACCCCGATCATTGCCGTGGTGATGACGTTTTCAGTGTTGTTTACCTTTACAGATTTTCAGCTGATCTACGTGCTGACTCGGGGCGGTCCTCTGAATGCCACCCACCTGATGGCCACCCTGTCGTTCCAACGCGCCATCCCGGGCGGATCTCTAGGCGAGGGTGCTGCACTGGCTACGCTGATGATTCCATTTCTTCTCGCGGCCATCCTGTTCAGTTATTTCGGTCTCCAGCGGCGCGCATGGCAACAAGGGGGCAAAGATGTCTAAGTCCGACGATAACGCCCCGGTCGGGATGCAGTTCCTCGAGTCGCTCCCGCAACGCTGGATCACCCTCTATCTGCCGATGGGCGTGTTCCTGTTTGTGTTGTTGTTTCCGTTTTACTGGATGGTCGTCACGTCCGTCAAACCTAACGCCGAATTGCTATCGCGCGCGGGTAATCCGTTCTGGGTGTTTGCACCCACTTTGGCTCATTTCAAAAAATTGATCTTTGATACGCCTTATCCAGAATGGCTTTGGAACACCGTGATTGTCTCGGTCACGTCGACCTTCGTATCCCTTGTTTGCAGCGTTTTTGCGGCCTATGCCATCGAGCGTCTTCGATTTAAAGGATCCCGCGGCGTCGGCTTTGCCATCTTCCTGGCCTATCTCGTACCGCCATCGATCCTGTTCATTCCACTGGCAGCGATCGTTTTTAAGCTGGGCCTCTTCGATACGCGTTGGGCTCTGATTTTGACGTATCCGACCTTCCTGATTCCCTTTTCGACCTGGCTTCTGATGGGCTACTTCCGTTCGATCCCGTTCGAGCTCGAAGAATGCGCACTGATCGACGGTGCAACGCGCTGGCAGACATTGACCAAGATCATCCTTCCGCTGTCCGTGCCTGGCCTGATCTCGGCGGGCATTTTTGCGTTCACACTCAGCTGGAACGAGTTCATCTATGCGCTGACCTTCGTCAGCTCATCCGAAGTCAAAACGGTCCCGGTGGGCGTCGTAACAGAGCTTGTCGAAGGCGATGTTTATCACTGGGGGGCATTGATGGCGGGCGCGCTCCTGGGCTCGCTGCCAGTCGCAGTGATCTATTCTTTTTTTGTGGAGTACTACGTGTCCGGCATGACCGGCGCGGTCAAAGAGTAGTGTGCCGAGCGCAGTGTGCGCTAGCCTGTCTTCTTCGGCTTTGAATCGAGTCTGGCGAGCGCCTGCTGGGCGAATCGCTGCGCAATCTGCGCGTCGCGTACCGAACCCGTTTCGACCAGCACAGCAACCAGAATCAGTACTTCGCGTCGCGAACCCTCCTGAACCGGCGCCATCATGCCGCGCCGAGCTGCTTCGGCCAACACCTTGCGTACGCGCAGCGCGCAACGACTAGCGGTCAGCATGCGGGTGGCATCCCGGACCGCGGGCTCAGAGCTGGCGGGGCGGGACAGCACCATCGCCGCATCGGCCCCATGGCGAAACCGCTGAACTGCCTGAACCGATCGCTCCAGTCGGCGGGCCGCTTCCTGTAGACCGTCGCGCATGCCATCCGCCACCTGTTGCGGGCGGTCGCCGAGACTGCCACCCGCCAGCCAGGCGATCTCCATGGCCTCCGCCACGGCCTCACGATCCGCTGAATCCGAGAACGGGTCTGAGCCCAGTGCCTGTTGACTGGCAGCGCCCACCAGTCG
>RFPW01000056.1 GCA_009925965.1 Betaproteobacteria bacterium | reverse complement strand
TCTGCAGGCCCCCGATGGCCGTGATGCTTGAGCAGGGCGCCAAACAGGATCGGCTGGTATTGGACTTCAACCCTCAACCCTTCAAGTGCCTGCGGGACCGCGTGAAACGCCAGGTACGCGTAGGGACTGATGAAATCGAGATAAAAAGTAACCGAATCGATCGATGCCCCCCGGTCCACTATCACTCGGCCTTGGCCCCTGATTCCTTGACGACTTTGGCCCACTTAACGATCTCGTTTGCCTGATAGCGTGCCAGTTCGTCCGGTGTAGACAGAATTGGCTCGAGACCGAGTGTTTTGAGCTTCTCTTGCACATCGGGGAGCTGGAATACGCGCACCACCTCAGCATGCAGGCGATCGACGACGGGCCGAGGCGTTCCGGCGGGGGCAAACAGGGCAAACCAGGTCGTTGCTTCAAAGCCCGGAATCGTTTCAGCGACTGTGGGGATATCGGTGGCTGCAGGCGAGCGCTTCGCAGTGGTTTGTGCGATCGCGCGGATTTTGCCTTCGCGAGCCATTGGCAAGGCCGAAGGCATGTTGTCAAACATCAGTTGAATACTGCCGCCGACAAGATCGGGGATGGCGAACTGACGGCCCTTGTAGGGCACATGCGTCATCGAGGTCCCGGTCATCGATTTGAACAATTCCCCCGAGACATGGACCGAGCTGCCAATACCGGGTGAGCCAAATGACAGCTTGTTCGGATTGGCCTTGAGGTAAGCGATCAGATCCGGAACCGACTTGACGGGCAAATCGTTATTGACCACTAACAAGTTGGGCGCGGACGCGACCAAAGCGATCGGCGCAAACCCTTTGACCATGTCGTAGGGCATTTTTTCGTACAGTGCCCCGTTGATCGAATGGGTTCCAACAGTACCCATGACCAGCGTATGCCCGTCCGGTGCGGACTTCGCAACGAAATCCGCGCCGATGTTGCCGCCCGCCCCGGCCTTGTTGTCGACCAGCACTTGCTGGCCCAACTGCGCTTTTTCACTGAAGGTGCGCGACAGAATATCGGGCGCCCCGCCAGTTGGAAATGTGACGACCAGCTTGATCGGCTTGGTCGGAAACGCCTGGGCGTACAACGCACTCGACGGCAGAGCGATCAGTGCAGTAGCTGCGACCAGGATCGCCCTTCGCACTGCGGACGAAGAGGCGGACGAAAATGCGGACGAAGATGGGAACAAAGATTGGGGTGTTTTCATGTCAGCTCCTTTCGGGCGGAGCTTGACCGATGGGCACCCAACTACACAACCGAAATCACCCCCGGGGATTCCCTAAGGCGTTGCGATCTCGAGAAGGATTTCGTTGCGCCGAAAGAAAGGCAAGCGCCAGGGTGGATCGTAGCGAGCCATCTGAGGTGAAGCCACAGGCGATAAGCCCTGCGCTTTAGTCCAGGCGATCAGTTCTTCGGTGAGGCTCTGGCTCTTGTCGACCCCTGTGAATCCCGAAAATGACAGCACCGCATAGCGCTTGGATGGGACTTCGCGCAGGATGACCAAGGGGTTGGTTGGCCGCGGCAGGCTTGCCATCGAATATTGTTTGGGCATTACAAAGTGAATGCGCCAGCGATTGGCGTCCATCGCCTTGCTGGCAACAAGCGATTGCGGTTCTACGGTGACTGGTGCAGTCATGGCGATGGTCTCCTTCGCTGAACCGGCTGCCTGACCATCCACCGACCGGGCAGATTGATTGTCACCAAAAATATATGCAGCGATTCGTCGAAATCCCGCGTTGGAAGCGTCGCCGAGATCTCCATCCACGAACGTCTCCGCGACGATGAGGGGACGGTACTGACGAATCTCGAAACGATCGGTTTTGCGTTCGACCGAGTATTCCGGTTCCTCGATGGCCATGGCGGGCCCTCCGGTCAGGATCGCACAAGCACTTAGAACCCAGAAAAACGATAGGATCATTTGTTGAATCCTGACGATCGCCATTCGAGTTTCATCTCGACCCTCTTCTCGACATTCCCCGTTCATGAATCCAACTCCTGTTGTGTTGCCCGAATGGGCTTACGCCCGCCGAACTGATGACGCCTACGATAGTAGCGGCCTGACCCGCGGGCCCTGGCACCCCGACCACCAACACGCGGGCCCACCCGCCGCCCTGGTATGCCGCGCGATCGAGCAGGAAGCGGCCTCACTGGGTCTTCAGCATATTGGGCGCCTGACATCGAACCTCTTGCGTCCAGTCCCCATCGCCCCGCTGCGGGTCACCGTTCGAGTGGAGTATGCAGGGCGAAACGCGGCACATCTAGCCGCCGAACTGATCACGGGCGACAAGGTCGTCGCCCGGTTTACGGCACTGGCCCAGCGGGAATCACCAATCGGGTTGCCCGAGCACTTCCTGGATCATCCCCACGGGGTCAGCCCGCCCGAAGAGAGCCCCGCTTGCTTTCCGCCATTTTATCGACCGGACTCGGTTGGGTATTTTAAATTCGTTGAGGTCCGTCTCGCCCGGGGGGAGTTTTTCAACGGTCCTTGTTTTGTCTGGTTTCGGGTCACGAAACCTTTGGTTGACGGTGAAACTCCCAGCGCCTACCAACGCGTTGCCGTTGCCGCTGACTGTGGGAATGGCATCAGCAAGGTTCTGAGTTTCGATACCCACGTTTTTATGAATTCAGATCTCACAATCAATCTCTCGCGCCGCCCGCGGGGTGAATGGATCGGGCTCGATTCAATGACCTATCTGGGGCCAGACGGTTGCGGCTTGGCTGAGTCTGCCCTCTATGATCTGGATGGTCGGATCGGTCGCGCTACACAAAGCCTATTCGTTCGGCCCAAAGACAAACTCTGAATAATCGAAGCCTGAATAATCATCTTTTTTGGTGGGAATCTGATGCGAACTTTGATGCTTAAATCAATCCTTGCGGCCCTACACGGCGCCCTCGCCTGCGTGCTGGTTAGCGGCCTGAATGCGCCGGCAGCCGCACAAGGTTTTCCGACCAAGCCGATCACTTTGATCGTTCCAAATCCGCCGGGGGGCGTGGTTGATACATCGGCCCGACTCATCGGCGAGCCGCTCAGCAAACTTCTTGGCCAGCAGGTCGTGATCGAAAATAAGGGAGGCGCCAGCGGCAACATCGCCTATCCCCTGGTGACCCGCGCACCCAAGGACGGCTACACGCTCCTGATCTCGTACTCGGCCTACCACGTGGGTAACCCCGCGATGTTTGCCAAGTTGCCCTGGGAACAAAAAGAGCTCACGCCCGTTGCACTGATCGCGACGGCAACCAACGTCATCGCGGCCCATCCCTCCGTACCTGCCAACAACTTGCGCGAATTCATCAGCTACATCAAGACCCAGCCCGGCAAAATCAATTTCGCCTCGCAGGGCAACGGGTCGCTATCGCATGTGGGGACCGCCCTGTTCGAACAGACGACACAAACCGACATGGTCCATGTACCGTACAAGGGCTCCGGCGATGCGATCCGGGACGTCCTGGGCGGCCAGGTCCAGGTGTTCATCACCACCCCGCCGTCGGTGATGTCGCATATCCAGGCCGGCAAATTGAAAGGGTTTGCCGTCACGAGCAAGACTCGCCACCCGATGTTGCCCAATATTCCAACGACCGCCGAGGCCGGTCTGCCAGGCTTTGAACTAGAAGCCTGGGTGGGACTGTTTGCACCCGCGGGAACCCCGCCGGCTGTGATCGCGCAACTGAGCGAGCAAGTCAAGAAGGCCTTAGAGCAACCGGAGACGCGACAGCGAGCTGCCGGTATCGGCATCGAGCCCCGATATTTGGGCCCGGAAGAACTCGGCGCTCTGGTCAAGCGCGACACCGACTATTGGGGCAACATCATCCGTTCAAGGAACATTACAGCTGACTGAACGTCCTCAATTTTCGGTACGACCCCAATTTCGGTATGGCAGCCATGTCTGGTCTGAATTCCGACTCATCTTCAGGCCCGCTCACGGGCGTCCGGGTACTCGAACTCGGGTCGCTGATCGCAGGTCCTTACGCGGCGTCGATCCTGGCCCAGTTCGGCGCCGAGGTGATCAAAATCGAGCCACCGGGAGAGGGCGACCCATTGCGCAAATGGCGCAAGCTCCATGATGGGATCTCCCTCTGGTGGTATTCCCAAAGCCGGAATAAGAAGTCAGTCACGCTCGACCTGAAAACAGACGCGGCCCGCGAGATTGTCCGTAAGCTGGTGCCCACGGTTGATATCGTCATCGAGAATTTTCGACCGGGAACGCTCGAAAAATGGGGTCTTGGCTGGGAAGATCTGCAACGGATCAAACCCTCACTGATCATGGTCCGGATCTCGGGCTATGGGCAGGATGGCCCTTACAGCCAGCGCCCCGGTTTTGCCGCCATCGCCGAATGTATGGGCGGCCTGCGCTATACCTCGGGCTTCCCAGACCGACCACCGGTGCGAGTCGGCGTTAGCCTGGGCGACACTCTCGCATCGCTCTACGGAACGATCGGTGCGCTGATGGCAATGCACCATCTCAAGGTCAACGGCGGTCAGGGCCAGTTCATTGATGTGGCGCTCTACGAAGCGGTCTTTGGGATTATGGAAAGCCTCGTGCCCGAATACCAGATGCAGGGTTTCGTGCGCGAGCGCAGCGGCGCCAGCATGCCCGGGATTGCACCCACCAATACCTATCGCTGCCGCGATGGTTTGTATGTCGCGATCGCGGGCAATGGCGACGGCATTTTTCGTCGGTTCATGCAGGCGATTGATCGTCCCGATCTGGCGCAAGACCCTGTTTTGGCGAGCAACGATGGGCGTGCGGTACAGGCGCAGCGTCTCGATGATGTGATCTCAGACTGGACCGGTCAGCGCACACTGGCCGAGGTTCTCGCCGTCCTGGAATCCGCATCCGTGCCCGCGGGACGGATTTACACCGCGGCCGACATCGCCGCCGATCCGCACTACGCAGCCCGCGGGATGATCGAACATCACCACCTTCCAGACGGCCAGCCGATCGACCTTCCGGGGATCGTGCCAAAGCTGAGTGCGACGCCGGGTGCGACCCAATGGCTTGGGCCGACTTTGGGTGAGCACACCGCCGACGTATTGGCCTCCATTGGAATTGACGCCGCTGCGCTTGAACACCTTCGTTCGCAAGGCGTTGTTTGAGGACTGCCCCCGGCCCTCAGCCTAACTCGACTTCGATCGCGCCGCCGGCGCCGATTCAAAGCGCATCACGCCATCGTCAATCCTGCTCCACCGGATCGCAAACAAGTCTGCCAGGTAGTTCTGATAAACCCTCCAGGGCCAATGCCGCCCCTGTTTGGGCAGGACATCAATAGACCGCTGCACATAGCCCGAGGTGAAACCCAAAAATGGCAGGCGCTCTTCACGCGGATTGCCCTCGGGTGAGGCCACCGCATACTGATGTCGCTCCATAAAATTGAGCAAACGACACACATAGGAAGCCGTCAAGTCCGCCTTGAGGGTCCAGGACGCGTTGGTGTAGCCATAGGTCATGACGCAGTTAGGCAAATCGGAAAGCATCATGCCCTTGTAGGTCAGGGCCTTGGATGGATCGAACGCAACGCCGTCCACACTGAGCTCGATATCCCCCAGCACGTTGAGCTTGAGTCCGGTCGCCGAGACAATGACATCGGCGGTCAACACCTCACCGCTTGCCAACTCAATGCCGTTAGCCGAAAGATGGGCGATCTGGTCAGTGACCACCGAGGCGCGACCGGATTTGATCTGTTCAAAAAGATCGCCATCCGGCAACGCGCAGACGCGCTGATCCCAGGGGTTGTAACGAGGGGTGAAGTGTTTCCCGACGTCAAAGTCAGGGCCCAAGGCCTTGGTCGCCAATCCGACCAAGCGCCGCTTTGCTCGTTCCGGCCAGCGCCTCAGCAAACGATAGAAAAACATCCCGACCAACACATTTTTCCAGCGGGTCACAACGTAGGCTAAGGATCGAGGCAAATTGCGGTAGAGCCACAACGCAGCCGCGTCGTCCGAGGGCCTTGCAACCATGTACGTCGGGGAGCGCTGGAGCATCGTGACATGGGCCGCCCTTTTGGCCATCTCTGGAACCAAAGTCGCGGCAGTAGCCCCGCTTCCGATCACCACGACCCGCTTGCCCGCATAGTCCAGATCCGCAGGCCAGAACTGAGGATAGACCAGTGCCCCCTGGAATGACTCCTGGCCCGGAAACACCGGCTGATGCCCTTCAGCGTAGCTGTAGTAACCGCAGCACAGATAAAGAAAGCGCGTGCGCAATTGACTGCGCTCACCGGTCTTGATCGCCTCGACCTCCAGCGTCCAGGAGGCATCTTGGCTTGACCAACGCGCCTGCCGTACCGCGTGACCGAACTGAATCCGGGAGGTGATCTCGGCCTCATCGGCAGCCTCACGCAGATATCGCAAAATCGTCGCACCATCGGCAATAGCCTTGCGGTCCGTCCAGGGCTTGAACGCATATCCAAGGGTGTACATGTCTGAGTCCGATCGGACCCCGGGATACCGAAACAAATCCCAAGTGCCACCCAGTGCGTCGCGCGCTTCCAGAATTGCCCAGCGCTTGCCGGGACAACGCGCCTGCAAATGGCGGGCGGCACCAATACCGGACAAACCGGCGCCAATAATCAGGACGTCGAGCATTTCAAACTCGACCGTGCCGCCTCGAGCACATCCATTCCATGGGCGCGATCTGGAACCAAAACCCGCATCAAAAGAAGTACCTTCTTACTCGGAGCAACGATCGACTCTGGCTGGTCTGCCGTCGCGCTGATTCGCAGTGCAACCGGCCGTTGCCCCGCCTCGCGATCATTCAGCACAAAAAAATTATCGCTGTTACTTGAATAAAGTGCGATTGACCAGTAGGTCGACAGCTTGGGATCAGCCCGAACGATCACGGGCCCTCGCTCGAGGTCCAGTACACACAAGCCATACAAAAGGTCTGGATTCGGCATCACGACCCGGCGCGCTGTGGCGTCGGCCAAGGGCGGGAGAACCGGGGTCTGCGGCCCGGGAGCGCCATCGGCGGATTGCCTCAATGAATCAAACAGCTTCCACATCATGACCCGAGGCACTGCCCAAACCGCGCTGAAATGAACCGCGATCGCGATCGCGGACACACCCATGATTCGGAGGGCGACCCGACGGTTCAACACAAGCCAACCCGCTCGATCGTCGGCGCAATCAGCCCACGCGGATCTTGTTGCAATGCTGGCAAGGGATGGTAGAGCCGCAGGGTGAGTTCCAGCCCGCGGTCTCCGGGAGTGGGTAACCATGCCAAGGCGGCGCTGCTCGGATTCGCGACGGGCCCGGTCATGACGTGAAATTCACCGCGCGGATCTAGTTGGGCAACGGCGCCGTTCAAACTAAACCGATCCTGCGGCGCCTCAAACAAAAAATGATCATCCGCATACGCCGTGAGGCTCCACCATCGAGTGGGCGGGGCTAGGCCGTCAATCCGATATTGGCAGCGAGAGCGCAATGCCTGACCCGAGCTGTCGGTACGCGCGACGTAATAAAGCGTCTCTTGACGCCCCAGCGCGAGCAAACCCACGACCGCAACCCGCGCTCGTGTGTAAGGATCTGCAGTCGGGCTACCCGCGAGCAGGCTTGTTTCCCAGGGGCCGACCTTGACCAGAGATTGAGCAGCCCCACCCTTTCGGATGGCCCACCAGGCTGTCCCTACCCCTAAAAAAACCCCAAGCAGAACGGTCCAAAGCAGCGCGGGAATTCGGCTGGTCAGGCCCGAGGCATTCATACTAGGGTTTACGCTCATCTCGAAGCAGATACAAAAAAGCGACCGAACTGGGCTGACCCCCTAAGATAGGGGACCGCTCCAGCGCCAAGCCGACACTCATTTTGCTGCAGTCACATTTTTCACAATTACGCGAGGCTGCGCGCCGGGAACCTTATCCGGATCTTGCCACGCGACTACGCTGGCTTGGGGCCATCAACGACCTCCTTGTGCAGCACGGCGAGGCTTACACAAAAGCCATCTCCCAGGACTTTGGACATCGCTCGGCGCACGAAACCTGGATGGCCGACATCATGCCGTTGCGGGATTCCGTGCGCCACACCCAACGCCACCTGTCGACCTGGATGCGGACTCAAACGGTCCCGACGAGTCTGACTTTCCAGCCAGGTCGCTGTCTGATCATGCCGCAGCCCCAAGGCGTGGTTGGCGTGATTAGCCCATGGAACTACCCGCTCAATCTCGCGCTCGAACCGACTCTTGAAGCGCTGGCCGCCGGCAATCGCGTCATGATCAAACCGAGCGAACTCACGCCGCGGTTTTCTGAATTGCTCGCGCAAACCGTGGCTGAGACATTTCCGCCCGATGTACTCCGTGTTGTGACCGGAGGCGTCGAATTGGCTCAGGAATTCGCGGCTCTGCCTTGGGATCATTTGTTTTTCACCGGTTCAACTCGCGTCGGGCGCGAAGTCGCCAGAACCGCCTCCGCCAACCTCACCCCAGTGACCCTGGAGTTGGGCGGAAAATCGCCAACGATCGTTTCTGCGAGCGCTGACCTTGAGCGGGCCGCGGCCAGCCTGGTCATGGCCAAAGCACTTAACGCGGGTCAAACCTGTATCGCGCCGGACTATGTTTTGGTTCACGAAAACCACCGGAGCGCGTTTGCTAAGGCGTTCAGTCAGGCGCTCCAAAAGCAATATCCCGAACTGAGCGATACACCCGATTACTCGTCGTTGATTAGCGATCGGCACTTTGATCGGCAGCTGGCACTACTCGAAGATGCACGTGCTCAAGGCGCCCGCATTCTTACCCCCGATTGGGCACCTAACCTGCCCGACCGGAGTCGACGTCGTCTGGCCCCGACCCTGATTGTCAACGCCACGGGAGCAATGCGGGTGATGCAGGAGGAGATTTTCGGGCCGCTATTGCCAGTCCTCTTTTACGAAAAACTCGATGCAGCGTTCGAAATCATCAGCCAGCATGATCGGCCCCTGGCGCTGTATTGGTTTGGTCAAAGTGCAGAGGAAGAGCGACGCATTCTTCATGAGACCATTGCAGGTGGCGTAACGATCAATGACTGCATCCTGCACATTGCGCAAACCAATTTGCCGTTTGGCGGTATTGGGGCCAGTGGCTACGGGAGCTATCACGGCGAATGGGGTTTCAAAAATTTCTCCAAGTTAAAACCCATCTTCAGGCAGTCCCCCTGGTCGGGTGCGCACCTGATGCGGGCCCCTTACGGGAAGATGTTTGACTGGCTCTCGCGCGCCATGGGCGGGCGAGGTCAAAGTAGCCCATAATTCGACAAACTTAGTTTCGACACTTAGAGTGCCAATACTTATTGGCTCAATCAAGATTAACGACCCTTAACCATCAGAACGACCCACAAGGACACAACCCGATGACCGCCAAGTACGAATGCCACGGCACCGTCGCCGTGATCACCATGCAAAACCCGCCCGTTAATGGTCTGGGTTATGCAACCCGACGGGATATCGCCCAAGGAATCGATCAGGCGCACGCTGACCCGGCGATTACCGCAATCGTGATCACAGGCGCAGGCAAGGCGTTTTCGGGTGGCGCCGACATCAAAGAATTTGGCTCACCAATGGCGCTGGCCGAACCCAACCTGGGCAGCCTGATCGCCGTCTGCGAGGCGGCTACCAAGCCCATCGTTGCCGCGATCCATAGCGTCTGCATGGGCGGCGGGCTCGAGCTCGCCATGGGTTGTCACTATCGGATCACCGCACCCGGCACCAGCGTTGCGCTGCCTGAAGTGAAGCTGGGCCTACTGCCCGGCGCTGGCGGTACGCAACGCCTGCCGCGCCTTCTCGGGGTCGAGACCGCACTCAACATGATCGTGAGCGGCGAGCCCGTCAAGAGTGAACTGCTGGCGAGTCTGCCCGGACAGAAGCTGTTCGACCGCGTGATCACGGGCGACCTGATGGAAGGCGCGATTGCGTTCGCGCACGAAATTGCGGCGGTGCGTCCGCTCCCTCTGGTTCGTAACCTGAAATGTACTCATCCCAATGCGGATGCCTATTTTCAGTTCACACGTAATACCGTCGGCGCGATGTCGAAAAATTTCCCCGCCCCCTTGCGTTGTATCGATGCAGTGGCTGCGGCGGTCAACCAGAAGATCGACGCGGGTCTTGCCTTCGAGCGCAAACTGTTCATTGAGCTCATGCAAACGTCCGAGAGCAAGGCGCTGCGCCACGCCTTCTTTGCCGAGCGGGCGACCAGCAAAATCCCCGATGTTCCCGAAGACACCGCGGTCCGCCCCGTCAATAAAGTGGCGGTCATCGGCGCGGGCACCATGGGCGGCGGGATCACGATGAATTTCCTCAATGCGGGCATTCCGGTCGTGATGCTGGAGACCAAACAAGAGGCCCTCGATCGCGGCGTCGCCACGATGCGCAAGAACTACGAAGCCCAGGTCGCGAAGGGCAAGTTGGCACAAGCAAAATACGAAGAGCGGATGGCCCTTCTGTCGACTACGCTCCAATACTCGGACCTGGGCAATAGCGACCTCGTCATCGAAGCGGTCTTCGAGGAACTCGAGGTCAAGAAAGCCGTCTTCGAGCAACTCGACGCAGTGATGAAATCGGGCGCCATTCTGGCATCGAACACGTCGACGCTGGACGTCAATAAGATCGCGCATTTCACCAAGCGTCCGCAGGATGTCGTGGGGATGCATTTCTTTAGCCCCGCGAATGTCATGAAGCTGCTCGAAGTCGTTCGTGGGGCCGATACGGCCAAGGACGTCTTGGCCACGGTGATGCAGATCGGTAAGAAGATCAA
>RFPW01000055.1 GCA_009925965.1 Betaproteobacteria bacterium | reverse complement strand
TGCGTCATCGTCTTGGTTCCAATCAAGGAGACGAGAAGATGAAGAAAATTTCGATGAAGTGGCCCGTTCGCATGGGAACCCGTCGGGCGCTGCTGGGCGCCGCACTGGCGCTACCGATCGCTTTCGCGGTCGTTGCATGTGGCGGAGATTCGGCCCCGCCACAAACCTGGATCGCTTCCTGGTACGGTGCTCCACAGGCCTATAACGAACCGCCGTTAAGTGCCAATGCTGCCAAGTCCCTCCAGAACCAGACCTTTCGGCAAACGATGTACGTTTCGCAGGGCGGAACGAGTTTACGCATTCGAGTTTCGAACTTGCTCGGAACTTCACCGCTTGCCGTTACAAGCATGCGGGTTGCAAAGAGCGCCGGGGGGTCTTCTATCGATCCTGCGACCGACAAAGCGGTAACCTTTGGTGGTCAAGCGTCGGTCACGGTCCCGATTGGACAAGAGATTTACAGCGATTCGGTTGATTTTGCGGTCGCCCCGCTGTCGAGCCTCGCGATCAGCACCTATGTCTCGGGCTCAGCGGGGATCGAAACGGTGCACTCGTTGGGACTGCAGTCGAACTACGTTGCTGCCGGTAACGTAGCCTCGTCTGCAGCGATCACGCCGCTCGAGACTCTTAATGGCTTTGCCTGGGTCACGGGTGTCGACGTTTACGCTTCAGCCTCGAACAAGGTCGTCGTAACCTTTGGCGACTCGATTACCGACGGCTATAACTCGACTCCAAACAAGAACAATCGCTACCCGAATTACCTGTCGCGGACGCTTCTCGCCTCATCGAATCCGGCCTTCAGTGTCGTGAATGCCGGTATCTCCGGTAATCGCTGGAGTTTCAATGGGATTGGTCCGAATGGAAATGGCCGTTTTTCGCGCGATGTACTTGATCGCAGTGGCGCAACCCATGTCGTGGCGTTGTTGGGGATTAATGACTTTGGTATCCCTAGCCTGCTGGGCAACGCGGCCGAGCAAGTCACCTCCGCTCAGATCATCCAGGCGATCACCAATGCGGCGGCTGCTTCAAAAGCCAAAGGGGTGAAGTTTTACGCTGGCACTCTGACGCCGTTTGTGGGTACGACGATCCCGGGGTACTACACAGCCGAAGGCGAGGTGAAGCGTCAGGCGGTGAACGCGTTTATTCGAACGACTCCGTTAATCGATGGATTCATCGATTTCGACGCAGCCATCCGAGATCCAGCCAATCCGACGGTCATGCTCGCCAAATACGATTCAGGCGATCGATTGCACCCCAACGACGCCGGCTATGAAGCCATGGCTGCCGTTGCGTCGGCATTTCTACTGAAATAAATGCGTTGTAGACCAGGGGCTCCCGAGTACATCTCGGTCCCCTTGGTCGTTGCAACGCGTTTAAGCGGCCCAGGCCCCTTGCGCTTCCTCCCAGCCAATGACGGCAATCGGGCTGCCATCGGGATTGATAAAGGTTAGTGGCCCCAGGAAGGTCATGTAAAACTCGCTGTCGATCGGGAACTGCGTCTTGTCGTGACGGGCGCCCGACGACTCATAGCCGTAGCCTGGAGCGATCGCGGTATCGCCGCCCTCAGCTTTGCCACCGCGCACGTCCATCTTTCCCTTGGTCAGAAAATATTCTCCTGGCCCGGCGTGGATATGCGGGGCGAAGGATGAACCAGCAGGGCAGTCGAAGATCGCTGTCCAGGAACTATTTTCCGGCGAAACATGCAGGAGTTTCCATTGGATTCCTCCCGCAGAAAATGCTGTGGGAAAAGCCTGCCACTCGACCTCGTCGATCTGTACGTATTCTTCTTTGCTTTTTTGTTTCATCTGGGTCTCCATTTGTATTGATGCGCAACACCTTGCTGAAAGCGAACTTAACGGCCCGCTGCTCGAAACCTTGGCTGCGCGGAGGTGTTGATGTCAATGGTGGAATGCCCGTCCCTGATCTTGAGGCCGCTTTCCCACTGCGCTTCTAGTCGGCCCGAACGTCCAACTCTTTGACCATGCGTGCGTATTTCGCCAACTCCGCCTTGATGAACGCGTCGAACTCGTCTGGCGTGCGTGCACCGCCGAATTGAACACCTTGCGACTCCAGTTTTGGTCGGATTGAGGCGTCATGCATGACCTTTTGGAGCGCGGCATCCATCTGTACGACGATTTCACGCGGTAAACCTTTGGGACCCATGATCGCGTACCAGTTGGTAACGTCAAAACCAACAATCCCTTTTTCGATAAAGGTGGGAACGCCAGGTAGCTGGGCGAGTCGTTGCGGTGTTGATACTGCCAGGGCGACCAACTTTCCATTACGCACGTGCTCAAGAATCGGCGGCATCGTATCAAAATTAAGATTGACCTGGCCCCCCAGAAGGTCGGTAATGGCCTGCCCACTACCTTTGTAGGGGACGTGCGTCATCTGCGTGCCGGTGATTCGGCTGAATAGCGCGCCTGCGAGATGCTGGGTGCTTCCCACGCCCGAAGATGCATACGTATAAAAATTGGGCTGGCGTCGCGCGAGAGCGATTAATTCTTCAACACTGCGGGCAGGCACCTGCGGATGAACGACGAGCACATTTGGTACGTAGCCGATGTAAGTGACCGGACTAAAATCGCGGGCCGCATCGTACGGAACTTTGGAAAGAACAAAGGGTGCGATCGCATTCGAGTTGGAATGTCCAACCAGAAAAGTGAACCCATCTGCGGCAGACTTGGCCACCAAATCGGCCGCGATCGTACCCGAAGCCCCAGCCCGATTTTCGACCACAACACTCGTCCCCAAAATCCTTCCGACCTCGGGCGCGAGCGCGCGGGCAACAATATCAGTGCCTCCTCCGGGAGCAAACCAGCGAATCGGCTTCCCAGCGGGCCAGGGGGTCTGGGCGCATACCGATGAACCGTTACCGAGCAAGACCACGGAGGCAAGCAAACCGACAATGGTTGGAATCGTGCGACGTAAAGATTGTTCAAAGCACGTCCAGCGGGACGCTCCCTGGTTTCGACCTGCGCTGATTTTTAGGCTGAACTTCGGCATTAATTTGCTCACTGCTAAGGGTTAAAACGACCTGAGTTTTGAGTTTCAATTCTGAGTTTGCCTCAGAATCAGCTGGATACATTCGGCTGGCCTTAGGCGGCAGGCTCGACGACTAGAAATTCAACTTTCGGCGTCACGGCCAGAAGCTTGGAACGATTGGCCAGTTGCTGATCAGGTCGGAGGGCGCTATGGGGCCGACAACCTTAAGCTGGCTCGCACTCGCTTGGTTGGGACACAATAGTGCTCGTCGCCTCTCTTGCAAGCCCCAGTTCGAAGATCTCCATCCCATGCTGTCTACCTCTACCTCTCTTTCGTTTGCCGGCCTCAATCTGGCCATCGCGCTCAGCTGTTCAACCGCATTGGCCCAAGTCAATCCGGCGGCCGAAGTCGCGCGCGTCCTGGCGAGCCCGGCATTTAAGGCGGCCGCTGCCGTCATCGACAAGGAGCACGGCCGTATTGTGGACGAAGGGATCCAGTTGACTGAGATTCCAGCGCCACCATTCAAGGAAGAAGTTCGAGCGAAGGCGTTCGAGAAGATGATCCGGGCTGCGGGGTTGACGGACGTAAAAATTGACGACGAAGGAAACGTTCTTGCGCTTCGCAAAGGGACTGGTAGCGACGGCAAGGTGGTGGTTGTTTCCGCTCACCTTGACACCGTTTTCCCGCCGGGAACAGACGTCCAGGTCAAGCGCCAGGGCAACAAGTTATACGCACCAGGTGTGGGCGATGACACGTTGAGCCTTGCGGTCTTGCTGGGTTTCGTGCGTGCAATGCAAGCCACCGACATCAAGACACGTGACGACATTTTGTTCGTTGCCACGGTCGGTGAAGAAGGCCCTGGCGATCTGCGCGGCGTACGGCACCTCTTTACCAAGGGTCCTTACAAGGACAAGATCAAATCATTCTTTTCGATCGAGTCTGGCAGCGTCTCTGTGATCACGAATGGTGGCGTGGGTTCCAAGCGCTATCGGGTGACCTTCAATGGCCCGGGTGGCCACAGCTTTGGTGCATTCGGTCTGGTCAACCCCATGTTCGCAATGGGACAGGCGGCGACTGAGTTTTCGCGAATCCAGGTTCCAACCTCGCCCAAAACCACCTTCAGTATCGGTTTGGTTGGCGGCGGCACCTCGGTGAATTCGATCCCACTCGATGCCTGGATGGAAGTCGATATGCGATCGGAAGCGCCTGCTGAACTGAAGCGAGTTGAAGACCGCATGCTGAAGATTGTGCAGGATGCAGGTGAAGGTGAGAACTTTGCGCGCTCTACCAAGGAAGGCCGAATCAAGGTCGAAGCCCGGCTGATCGGGGACCGACCAGCTGGGAGCACTGACCCTAACACCGAGCTTGTTCAAATCACCAAAGCAGCGATTGAGGCGGGCGGATACCAGGTGACCTACGGGTGGAGCTCGACGGACTCGAACCTACCCATGAATCTCGGTATTCCAGCGCTCACCATCGGTCGAATGGCCCCTGACAAGAGCGGGCGCTCGCATTCTCTGGACGAGTGGGTTGACGTCGAGAAGGCGCCGATGGTCAAAGCAATGACGACGAGCCTTAGTATCGTTCTGACTGCGACCGGGATGCAATAAGCGATGCAAAGCGCCCGCCGTTGCCTCGTCGCTGCATGCGCATGGTTGCCCTTTGCATCGCTGGCTGGGGAGCTCCCGCGAATTCGCATGTTCGAGCTTTATCGGGAGGACAAGAGCTACTCCGAGACCGCAAAGAAACTGGCGGGTAAGTCGATCAGCATGCAGGGTTTCATGGCTCCCCACTTGAAAGTGGAGTCTGATTTTTTCGTGCTCTCGAATTCGCCGGTCGAAACATGTCCTTTCTGCGCCTCCGAGGACGAGTGGATCGACACGATTGTTTTCGTGCGGATGAAGAAGCGCCAAGAGGCGATACGCCCGGGCAAACTGATCCAGGTCGAAGGCAAGCTCGAGATCGGGCCGCAAACTGATGCGGCCACCGGTTTCGTCAGTCGAGTGCGCCTGGTCGACGCCACGTTTCAGGTGTTATGACGCTCGCAGCCCATGCGCTGCGGCTGAGCTTTTCCCATTCTGGTGCAGGCTCAATACACGCTTTGGACGATGTGAGCGCGCAGTTTGCAGTCGGCGAACTCACGGTCATTGTTGGCCCGTCGGGCTCGGGTAAGTCCAGCCTGCTGCACGCACTCGCCGGCATCGCTCTGCCACAACTGGGCCAAGTCACCTTCGGTACGACCGTCGTTAATGCCTTGCCTGAACCGCAACGCGATGCCTGGCGACTCAGGCATTGCGGGATGGTGTTTCAGGATTTCCGCTTGATCGATGAACTCGATGTTCTGGGAAACGTCCTTTTGCCCGCTCAATTCCAAAGCGCCCGCTTGCCCAACGGGTTGCTTTCGCGGGCTCAACAACTCCTCGAACAATTCATGGTGCCGCGTCGCCTCGGATCGGTCGCGCGCCTCTCACGCGGCGAGCAGCAACGGGTTGCGTTGGCCCGGGCGCTCTTGTTGGATCCGTCGCTGATCCTGGCCGACGAGCCCACTGCCAGTCTGGACGCCGAGAACGGTCAGCACATCGCGATGGCGCTAAAGACACTTGCGCACGATGGCAAGACGGTTGTTGTTGTCAGCCATGACGACAAAGTGGTGGCGCTCGCGGATCGAATTGTCACGCTGAAGGCCGGACGTGTTCAATCCGGATCGGTTGTTTTGGGATGAACCCTTGGCCCCTGATCCGCGCCGCGCTGCTGCGATATCGTTTCAGCGCTTTGGCGTTCGTTTTATTGGTGGCTGCCGGCGTTGCATTGGCGGTTGCAATCCTGTCGCAGGAGCGGGCGTTACGCGCCGGTAGCGCGCGCGCAGCCGACCGTTTCACGCTGATCGTGGCGCCACCAGGAAGCCGCACCGATGCGCTATTTACCGCGGTCTTTTTGCGGCCTGGGGCTAGCCAGCTACTCAGTGCCGATCTGACCAGCAAACTGCTTAACGAGCCGCGTGCCAGATTCGTGTCGCCGCTGGCGTTCGGTGACAGCTACCGCGGAGCGCCTGTTGTTGGGGTCGTCCCTAAGCTGGTCGAGCACCTGTCGCGAGGGCTCGCTCAGGGGCGCATGTTTAGCACTCGGGACGAGGCAGTGGTCGGAGCGACCTCGCCGCTTCAGGTTGGCGATCAGTTTAGGCCGGCCCATGGTGTTCGCGACGGGGGCGCGGCCAGCGGGCAAGGCCAGGATTCGCATGACCTCGAGGTCACGGTGGTCGGCCGAATGAGACCAACCGGTTCGCCCTGGGATCTTGCGCTGTTGGTGCCCGTAGAACTCGTTTGGTCGCTACACGGGCAACCAAACGGCCATGCACCGGATTCGGCACAGGTGGGCCCACCGTTCGATCCGTCGTTCACGCCCGGTGTTCCGGCGGCTGTCGTGCATACCGACAAGCTTGCGGCGGCTTATCAGTTGCGCACCGCGTACACGGGAGCCGAGTCGATGGCGTTTTTCCCAGCTGAGGCGTTGCTGCAGCTTTACGACATCCTGGGCGATATGCGTCAGTTGACGAGCTTGCTGGCGGTGGTAACCCAGGCGTTGGTGCTCCTGACAATCATCGCTAGCGTCTTCATCCTGTTTCGCTTGCTCGCTCCGCAATTCACCACGTTGCGTGCGCTCGGTGCACCGCGCCGCTATCTGTTTGCAGTTGCCTGGGGTTTTACCGCATCCTTGGTTGGGGCCGGTGTGCTCGTGGGGCTTGCGGGCGGTTATGGTCTGTCGTTCGGAATCAGCGCTTGGTTGGCCCGCAGCACCGGGATCGCCTTAGAGCCGAGCCTGGGTGCATCTGAGTTGCAGGTATCGCTCGCGATTTTTGTGACGGGTCTCGCATTGGCCGCTTTGCCCGCGTGGCGGATTCAGCGGGAGAATCTGGCCTCGGCCTTAAAAAAGTAATCATGGTCACTGTATGAAATTTAGACGCTTGCTCTGCAACCTATCCTGCTCAATCCTTTTCACCTTGGTCCTGTCGGCAAACGCGGCCAATGGCCCGAACTCGGACCTGAGCTCGGACCGAGATCAGTGGGACAACACCTTTTCGATCGTCGCTCGGGATCCGGCCACAGGCGCCGTCGGGGGTGCCGTCTCGACGGCAAGGCTGTCGGTGGGGAACCGCGTCTTGCGGGTGGAATTCGGGCTCGGTGCAGTCGCCAGCCAGGCCAACACCAATACGATGCTCGCCAGAGATGCACTCGAGCGTCTGCGGCAAGGGGCTACTGCGGCGGAGGCCCTGGATGCCGCGCTCTTGGCTGACGAAAAACGCGAGGAGCGTCAACTGTCGGTGATGTCCTCTACAGGTACCCAGGCCGCTTTCACTGGAGCGAAACCTGATGACTTTAAGGGCCACATCATTGGCAAAGATGCGGTTGTCGCTGGCAACATACTGGTCGGCCGCGAAACCCTAGAGGCCATGGTGACGGCGTTTGAGAATACGCCGGGCACACTCGCCGACCGGATCATGACGGCCCTGGAAGCCGGGCAGAAAGCCGGTGGCGATCGCCGCGGGAAAATCTCGGCAGCCATCGTGGTGCTCAACGAATCACCGACCACCAACAGCTATGCCCGAAATATCGATCTTCGGATCGACAGTAGCAAGGATCCGGTGGGTGAACTGCGGGTCCTATTTGACGCTTACAAGGCGGCGTTCAAGATCAAGTAATGCGGCGGCTGGCAAGTCCAGTTCAGTCAACCGCTTTGACGTTTGCGCGTCTCGCCACCTCGGCCCATTTGACGACCTCGGCATTCACAAATTCCCCCCACTCGCGTGCGTTGCGCGAGTCGACAACCATGCCGCGTTCGATCAGACGCTCCCGCATCTGCGGTTCATTCAACACTTTGCGGGCGTCGTTACTGATTTTGTCGACAATGTCTGCCGGGGTTCCCTTTGGGGCGATCAGACCAGCCCAGCCAACCCCCTCAAAGCCAGAAAAGCCCAACTCTGCAGCGGTCGGCAGATCGGGTAATTGCGGCACCCTCTGGAGCGTTGTGATGGCGAGCGGCCGGATTTTGCCGACTTTGATGTGGGGCAGGGTGGATGCAAGGCTGTCGACCAGAAGGTGTATTTGCCCTCCCAGTAAATCCGTTACCGCGGCGGCGCTGCCCTTGTAATTAACGCCAACGAGGTCGATCCCGGCGCGGGACTTAAAGTATTCACCCGTCAGGTGCTGCGTATTGTTAACCCCGCCAAATCCAATCGTGTATTTACCAGGCTCTTTCCGGGCAGCGTCTATCAACTCTTTTAACGTGGTGAACGGAGCGCTCGGGCTCGCCACGATGATCATTGGCGCAATGTTCGCGCCATTGATCAGGACATAGTCTTTCGCGCCCTCGTACGGGAGTTTGTTGTAGACGCCAGGATTGACGGCGAGCGTGCCGCTTGAGCCCATGGTTAATGTGTAGCCATCTGGAGGCGCATCTCGGCCCGCCAGCATGCCGGGCACACCGGTTTTATTCTCAATCACGACCTGCTGGCCCCAGATTTTTGCGAGTCCCTCACCGAGCATTCTTGCGGCAATGTCGGTTGCCTGCCCGGCGGGAAACGGAACGATCAACTTGACCGGACGGCTTGGATAAGTGGTTTGGGCCGAAAGGGGTGCAGAGCCTATCAAAAAAATCGCTATAATTTCCAATAGTTTGCGAATCAAAACAGAGAAATGACGTGAATACATTTCAGGCTCCCGGGTAGTCGATCGTTTCAATGTTTAGCAACGGAAAGGCGCTCAGGGCGCTCGCTGGGTTGGCCGGGTAGGTGCGCCGAACATAAGACGGATTGAGTTCCGCAAGTGAATTCACGCCAAGCAGGCCCAGACAGATCCTGACCTCCGTCTCGAGGAGTTCTAGAACCCGAATCAATCCAGCGGTTCCGTCGGCCGCCAGGCCCATGCACTGCATTCGACCCAGGGCGACCAGATCGGCGCCGAGCGCAATGGCCTTGACAATGTCCGTGCCGCGATTAAATCCGCCGTCGACGATGATCTTGGCGCGTTGATTGACGGCCGTGACGATTTCGGGGAGAACATCCATGGAACCCAGATCGTGGTCGAGTTGCCGGCCTCCATGATTGGAGATGTAAATCATGTCGATGCCGTGATCGATCGCAATCAGTGCATCATCCGGCGTACCAATCCCTTTAATAATGAATGGGATATCGTATTTCTTTCGAACTCTTTCGATATCTTTCCAGCTGAGTTGGGCGAGGAATTCACGCCCTGGCACCACGGCCCGTCGAATATTGCGCTTGGCAATATCGCGTTCACGCCGGCTGTAGAGCGCCATGTCGACCGTAAAACAGAACGCCTTGTAGCCCAGCTCGATAGATTGTTCGATGTGCTCGTCGACCCAGTCGGTGTCGCCATACACGTAGAGTTGAAAAATTCGGAGAGCATTGGGTACCTGGGTCGCCAGCGCGGCCATGCCGGGCTCGCAGACGGAGCTCAACAGGTGGCCAACGCCAAACTGTTCGGCAGCTCGGGCCGCCGCGGCTCCAGCTTCGGGCGTACAGAGCTCGAGGCTGCCGACTGGCGCCAGCAAGAGCGGCAGGCGCATTTTCCGGCCCAGAAGAGTCGTTGAAGGATCGATTGCGCTGACATTGCGCAACACCCGCGGGCGTAGCGCAATCGAATCGAGCGCCATCCGGTTACGGCGCAACGTGGTCTCAGTTTCGGTGCCGCCAACGATGTAGTCCCAATCATCGTTGTTCAGCTTCTGGCGCGCCTTTCGGATGATTTCGTGCAGCGTCATAAACGGCGAGTCGCTGCTGGTCGCGGTGGGAATTTTGGCGTTGGGCTGAACAGGGGCGGAATGCGGCATATCGGGTCTTACATGGATGGTTCGTCACACCTTAGGTGTGCCGATGGCCGCTGTCTATCCAAGAAAACGCTAGGTCGCTTTATGAAACAATTGGTTTCCAGTCGATCAACTTTGGAGCAACCGATGGACCATTCGCACGCTGAACCCACCGTAAGCCCGGAGGTCATTCGACAACTCGCCCCAACGGGACGGCTGAGGGCGGGGATCAACCTCAGTAATTTTTTGCTGGTGACCGGGCGGGCCGAAAATGGCGATCCGCAAGGCGTGGCGCCCGATATGGCTGCGGAGATTGCGCGTTGTCTCGGAGTCGGTCTGGACCTGGTGCCATTTCCGAATCCGGGCCAATTGGCCGATGCCGCAGAGGATGGTGTTTGGGATGTCGCGCTGATCGGCGCTGAACCCGCGCGGGCCGAAAAGATCGTCTTTAGTGCTTCTTACGTCGAAATCGATGCGACCTATCTGGTTCCGCCGGGATCACCCATCCAGGACGCGTCCGAGGTTGACCGGCCAGGCGTCCGAATCGCGGTCGCAGCGCGAACGGCCTATGACCTCTGGCTGGTCCGCAATATCCACCATGCCCAACTGGTGCATGCCGATGGCTTCGATGCCACCCTCGAACTGTTCGTACGCGAGGGTCTCGAGGCGATGGCCTGTCTTCGCTCGCGCCTCTTGATTGACGTCGAGAAAGTCCCTGGTTCAAGGATTCTGGAAGGCCGCTTCACTGCCGTACAGCAAGCCATCGGAACCCAGAAGACGAACCCCGCCGGCGCCCAGTTTTTGGCCGAGTTCGCGGAATATGCGAAGGCCAGCGGACTCGTGGCCCGCTTGATCGAGCGCCATCAAGTTCGCGGTTTGACGATCGCTGCAATGGCGGGGTGAGGGCCTTTCACTTTAATTATCTCGAGTGTCGCTATGAATTCTGTGATCCGTATCTTTGCGGCCCACTTGGTCTTAGTAACCGGGTGGGCTTGCGCTCAATCAGAGTGGGTGGCTTTGGGTCGGCTGCAGGATTCAGAGGTCTACTACGATCCGGTCAATATTCGTCAGACGGTTTCCCTCTTGAACAAGACGCCTCACCTCTGGCGCGTCTGGA
>RFPW01000054.1 GCA_009925965.1 Betaproteobacteria bacterium | reverse complement strand
AAAAGCTGGCCGAGACCCGCACCTATCTGCAGGCATTGCCGTACATGGACCGTCTGGACTATGTGTCCATGATGTGTAACGAACACGCCTATGTGATGGCGATCGAAAAGCTGATGGATGTCGAGGTGCCGCTACGCGCTCAGTACATCCGCGTCTTGTTTGATGAGATCACGCGACTGCTCAACCACTTGCTTTGGCTCGGTGCACACGCGCTTGACGTCGGTGCCATGACGATCTTCCTGTACGCCTTCCGCGAGCGTGAAGATTTGATGGACTGCTACGAAGCGGTGTCGGGGGCCCGGATGCACGCTGCCTACTATCGGCCAGGTGGGGTTTATCGCGATCTGCCTGATCACATGCCGCAGTACGCCGCCAGCAAGATCCGTAACGAAAAATCGATTCGTGAGCTCAATGAGAATCGTCAGGGATCCTTGCTCGATTTCATCGAGGATTTTTGTAATCGTTTCCCGAAAGCGGTTGACGAGTACGAGACCCTGCTGACGGACAACCGGATTTGGAAACAGCGCTTGTGCGACGTCGGCATCGTCACAGCCGACCAAGCCCGGGCTTGGGGCTTTACGGGTCCAATGCTCCGCGGTTCTGGCATTGCATGGGATTTGCGTAAGCACCAGCCATACGAAGTTTACGACCTGGTCGATTTCGATATCCCGGTCGGCAAGAACGGTGATTCGTACGATCGTTATCTGGTCCGTATCGAGGAGATGCGCCAGAGCAACCGGATCATGCGGCAGTGCGTGGAATGGTTGCGAAACCATCCTGGCCCGGTCATGACCGACAACCACAAAGTCGCCCCGCCGCATCGGGTTGACATGAAGAGTTCGATGGAAGAACTCATCCATCATTTCAAGCTGTTTACTGAGGGGATGCACGTGCCCCCGGGCGAGTGCTATGCCGCCATCGAACATCCGAAGGGTGAGTTCGGTATTTATATGGTGAGTGACGGTGCCAACAAACCTTACCGGCTCAAAATTCGGGCCCCTGGTTATGCCCATTTGCAGGGCCTCGACATGATGTCGCGCGGTCATATGATCGCAGACGTTGTCACGATCATCGGGACTCAGGACATCGTGTTTGGCGAAATTGATCGCTGATTGAACGTGCCAATTTCTGCAATGACCACTCCAACTCCAGCCCCTTCGACCGACAGCGGTGCGCACGCGTCCCGCCTCCTCTCCGAGGCGGCTTACGCCAAGATCGCGCGGGAAGCGGCGAAGTACCCGCCCGACCAAAAGCAGGCCGCGGTGATGGCTTCGCTCACCATTGCGCAACAAGAAAAGGGTTGGATGAGCCCTGAGGTCGTGGAAGACGTTGCCAACACCCTGGGCATGCCGCCCATTGCAGTGCACGAGGTGGCGACCTTCTACACGATGTACAACACCGGTCCGGTCGGGCGCTTCAAGCTCACGGTCTGCACCAATTTGCCGTGTGCCTTGCGTCATGGCGATCGCGCCGGCCAGTACCTTCAGCGCACGTTGGGGGTGGGCTATGGCGAGACGACGACCGACGGTGTGTTCAGCCTGCGCGAGGGCGAATGTATGGGCGCCTGCGCGGACGCCCCGGTGCTGTTGGTGAACGACACGCGCATGGAAAGTTTTTGCGACGAGGTCAAACTGGATGCGTTGCTTGAAGAGTTGCGCACCAAGGCCCCCGGGGTGAACCCCGGCAACCGCGTCGACGTCGCATAACGGCGTCCGCTCCAGGCTGCGAAAGGAATTCCCGTGGGTGCAATTGAACCGATTCACGTCAACCATGCTGTCGAAACCTGTTTTCACGGGCGTCATATCGCGCCTCAGATCATGGCGGATCTGGCGGGGCCGAATGAGTGGCGGCTGAAGGACTACGAGGCGCGTGGTGGCTATCAGGCCTTACGCAAGATCCTGGGTAAAGACGGTGGCACGGGCCTGACGCCCGAGCAGGTCATCGCCGAGGTCAAGGCCAGCGTCCTGCGTGGGCGCGGTGGTGCGGGTTTCCCGACCGGTCTGAAGTGGAGTTTCATGCCCCGCGCATTCCCGGGTGCCAAGTACCTGGTTTGCAATTCCGACGAGGGCGAACCGGGTACCTTTAAAGATCGTGACATCCTGCGCTACAACCCCCATATCGTCATCGAGGGGATGGCGATCGCTGCGTATGCGATGGGAATCGCGGTTGGTTACAACTACATTCATGGCGAGATTTTTTCGACCTACGAGCGTTTCGAAGAAGCGCTCGAAGAGGCGAGGGCGGCGGGCCTCTTAGGCGACCACATTCTCGGCTCCGGTTTCAGCTTTCAGTTGCATGCCTTTCATGGGTATGGGGCGTACATCTGTGGTGAAGAGACCGCGCTCCTCGAATCCCTTGAGGGCAAGAAAGGGCAGCCGCGCTTCAAGCCGCCGTTCCCGGCCAGTTATGGTCTGTTTGGCAAGCCAACGACGATCAACAATACCGAGACGTTTGCGGCAGTCCCCTGGATCATCCGTAACGGCGGTGCCGCGTTTTTAGCGGTCGGCAAGCCCAATAATGGTGGCACCAAGCTCTTCTCGATTAGCGGTGACGTCGAGCGTCCCGGCAATTACGAGATTCCCCTCGGGACTCCGTTCGCCAAGCTGCTCGAACTCGCAGGTGGCATGCGTGATGGTCGTGCTCTCAAGGCTGTGATTCCTGGTGGATCTTCAGCACCCGTGCTGCCCGCTAGCATCATGATGGATATCACGATGGACTATGACGCCATCGCGAAAGCCGGTTCGATGTTGGGTTCGGGCGCGGTCATCGTCATGGACGAGACTCGCTGCATGGTCCGGTCTTTGGCGCGCTTGTCCCACTTCTATTACGAAGAATCCTGTGGTCAGTGCACCCCATGCCGTGAGGGCACGGGTTGGTTGTCGCGGATGGTTCACCGGATCGAACATGGGCAGGGACGCCCCGAAGACCTTGACCGTCTTGGTGGGGTGGCTGACAACATCATGGGCCGCACGATTTGCGCGTTGGGTGACGCGGCTGCGATGCCAGTCAAGGGCTTTCTGAAGCACTACCGGGATGAATTTGCGTATCACATCGAACACAAGCGCTGCCTGGTGGACCATTCATGATGCCTCGGTCGTCGAGGGCAGCATGGTCATGCATGCTGCCAATTCCTTGGGTTTGTACGTTCCTCATTTCTGCTATCACAAGAAGTTGAGCATCGCGGCTAATTGCCGGATGTGCCTGGTCGAGGTCGAAAAAGCCCCCAAAGCGTTGCCGGCCTGCGCCACTCCCGTGACCCCGGGCATGAAGGTCTGGACCCGCTCAGAAAAAGCCATTGCCGCCCAGAAAGCGGTGATGGAGTTTCTGCTGATCAACCATCCGCTCGATTGCCCGATCTGCGATCAGGGCGGTGAATGCCAATTGCAGGACCTGGCGGTCGGCTACGGCAGCAGCAGCAGTCGCTATGACGAAGCCAAACGCGTGGTTTTTCACAAGCCGATGGGACCGCTCATTTCCGCTGAGGAAATGTCGCGTTGTATCCACTGCACACGCTGCGTGCGTTTCGGCCAGGAAGTCGCCGGCGTGATGGAACTCGGCATGGCCGGGCGCGGACAGCACAGCGAGATCATGAGTTTCGTAGGACGTTCGGTCGAGTCCGAAGTGTCTGGCAACATGATCGATATTTGCCCTGTCGGCGCACTGACCAGTAAACCATTCCGCTATTCCGCAAGAACTTGGGAATTGTCGCGACGCCGTTCGGTCAGTCCCCACGATTCACTCGGCTCGACCCTGAACATTCAGGTCAAGCACGATCGGGTGATGAGGGTCGTGCCGTTTGAGCAGGAAGCCGTCAACGAATGCTGGATCAGCGATCGTGATCGGTTCTCGTACGAAGGTCTGAATGCTTCAGACCGGCTAACCGTTCCCATGGTCAAGGACGATCATGGTGTTTGGCACGAAGTCGAATGGAAGGCAGCGCTTGAGACCGCCGCTAATCGCTTGCGAGATGTTGCCAAAGAGCCCGGTGGCCTGGGTGTGCTCGCGGCCGGCTCTTCAACCCTCGAAGAGCTTGCGCTGGCGGCTCGGTTAGGGCGCGCGCTGGGTACGGATAGCATCGACCATCGCGTGCGGCAGCGTGATTTTTCGATTGACGCCGTTCGCGAGGGTGCCCCCTGGTTGGGTATGCCTGTCGCGGCGGTTGACGGCTTGCAACGTCTCTTCGTCATCGGTGGTTTGTTGCGCAACGATTCGCCGCTTTTGTCGGTTCGTGTGCGGAAAGCGGCCAGCCGTGGGGCACAGATTTCGATTCTTCAGGCGGTGGGCGAAGATCCACTGATGCCGCTGCGTGCCCAACTGGTGTTGGCGCCCTCACAATGGGTCTCGGCGCTGCATCACGTTGCCCTACTCGTCGCCGAGAGGCGCTCAGTGGCATTGCCCAAGGCGCTCTCGGGTTTGGCCCAATCGGCCGGCTCTACGGCATCGACTGGATCGCCCAGCTCCGCGCCCGCGCAGGCCGACGTCACCGCGCTGGCCGCTCGTATTGCAGATTCCCTGACGGCCGAACTCGCCGAGTCCGCGGCTTCAACCGTTCCAAAAGCGATCTGGTTGGGGCAGAGCGCGATGCGCCATGCGCAGGGCGGTGGGCTTTATCAACTCGCCGCCTGGATTGCCGAGCAATGTGGTGCAAGCTTGGGCGTTGTCGGTGATTCGGCGAATAGCGTCGGCGCCTGGCTGGCGGGTTGCGTGCCCTTGGCGGCTGGGTTAAACGCTCATGCCATGACCGAGCAAGCTCGTCGTGGCTATCTCTTGGTCAACCTCGAGCCCGAACTGGACTCCGCTGATCCGTTGGCGTTCGATCACGCTCTGGCGCAAGCAGACACAGTCGTGGCCCTGAGTGCTTTTCGCAGCGAATCGCTGCTCTCGCGCTCGCACGTGCTGTTGCCAATCACGCCATTTACCGAGACATCCGGAACGTACGTGTCGTGCGAAGGTCGTGCGCAAAGTTTCAACGGTGTCGTCAAGCCGCAAGGCGACGCTCGCCCCGGCTGGAAAGTCCTGCGGGTGTTGGGTTCAATGTTTGGCGCACCTGGTTTTGATGCCATCGATCGCTCGGAGCAGGTGCGTGATGACGTATTGGGTGGGAAGGGACTTGCGTCAACGCCCCGGCACGACGCCGATCCGCTGCGCGCGGGGCTCAATAACGGTTTGAAGGGTTCAGTTAACGGGTCTGCTCAAGCCGCGGCCCACGCATCTGCCCACCCCACTGCCCACACCCTCGAGCGCATTACCGAATTGCCGCTCTACGCGGTCGACGGCATTGTCCGGCGCTCGGATGCATTGCAGGCCACCCGCGCCGCTCGAGCACCACAGGCGCTTGTCTCGTCCACCACGCTGGCTGGGCTGGGACTGGCTGCTGGTGATTCGGTTCTTGTTGCTCATCACGGACAACCCGCTCAACCGATCAGCGCGCCAACTAATGCAGGTGCGCGCCTCACGCTTGCCGTTGACGATCGATTACCTTCGGGGTGTGTGCGCGTAGACGGTGGCCACCCGTCGACGGTAGCGGCAGGCGCCTGGTCAGGCGTTGTGACCGTTACACGGGGCTGATTGAGGAGCCAAGCGATCATGCCCAATCTCTTAAGTACGATTCAGCAACAGGGTGTGGATGTGTTCGGCGGCGTCTGGCCGCTGGTGTGGACACTCGTTCGAATCGTTGCGATCGTCCTGCCGTTGATGATCTGTCTGGCTTACCTGACCCTCTGGGAGCGTAAGTTCATCGGCTGGATTCAGGTTCGGATTGGTCCCAACCGCGTGGGCCCAATGGGCCTCTTTCAGCCCATTGCGGATGGCTTGAAGCTGATGTTCAAGGAGATCATCCTGCCGACGGCGGCCGACAAACGCCTGTATCTGCTGGGACCGATCATGACCATCATGCCGGCTTCCTTTTGGGCCCGACCTTGCTCTGGCTAACATCAATGCTGGTTTGTTGTACTTGATGGCGATCACTTCGCTCGAGGTCTACGGCGTTATTCTGGCGGGCTGGGCATCTAATTCCAAATACGCATTTCTCGGAGCCATGCGGGCCTCGGCCCAGATGGTGTCGTACGAACTCGCGATTGGTTTTGCGATGGTTGTGGTCCTGATGACGAGTAATAGTCTCAACATCACCGATATCGTTGAAGTCCAGCAGCGCGGGCGTTTCGCCGACATGGGGCTGAATTTCCTGTCATGGAACTGGCTGCCTTTGTTGCCGATTTTTGTCGTGTACTTCATCTCCGGGCTGGCCGAGACCAACCGCCACCCCTTTGACGTGGTCGAGGGTGAAAGCGAGATCGTCGCCGGCCACATGGTGGAGTACTCGGGGATGGCCTTCGCTGTGTTCTTCCTGGCCGAGTACGCCAACATCATTCTGGTGAGTGCGCTGGCCTCGATTATGTTTCTGGGCGGCTGGGATGCACCGATCTCTCTGCCGTTTGATTTGCCCTTCGCGCCATGGTTCATGAACTGGTTCTGGCTATTCGCCAAAACGTTCGTGATGTGCACCATGTTCCTGTGGGTGCGTGCCACCTTCCCCCGATTCCGCTTCGACCAGATCATGCGTTTGGGCTGGAAGATTTTCATTCCCGTGACGCTCGTCTGGATCGTCGTGGTTGGGTTGTGGCGTATCTCTCCGTTTGATATCTGGGGGTAACCCGAAATGCAGGCATTCAAGGACTTCGTGTCCAGCTTCATGCTGACGGAACTGCTCAAGGGCATGCGCCTGACTGGGCGCAACCTGTTTGCGCGCAAGATCACCGTTCAGTTTCCAGAAGAGAAGACGCCGTATTCACCGCGTTTCCGCGGCCTGCACGCCTTGCGTCGTTATCCGAATGGCGAAGAGCGATGCATCGCCTGCAAACTCTGCGAAGCGGTCTGCCCGGCGATGGCCATCACCATTCAGAGCGAAGTGCGTGATGACGGGAGCCGCCGCACGACACGTTACGACATCGATCTGACCAAGTGCATCTTCTGCGGCTTTTGCGAAGAGAGTTGCCCGGTCGATTCGATCGTCGAGACCCATGTGCTCGAGTACCACGGCGAACGGCGTGGCGATCTGCTTTTCACCAAAGAGATGCTGCTTGCCGTCGGCGATCGTTACGAGCCCGAAATCGCCAAACGTCGCGAAGCCGACGCCAGCTACCGTTAATCGCACCCATGGAATTCAAAACCGCCCTGTTTTACGTCTTTTCGGCGGTGCTGATCGCGGCAGCCCTGCGTGTGGTGACCGCGCGAAACCCTGTTCATGCTGCGCTCTATCTCGTTCTGGCGTTTTTCAACGCATCCGGGATCTGGATGTTGCTCAAGGCCGAGTTTCTCGCGATCACGTTGGTTTTGGTCTATGTCGGCGCGGTGATGGTGTTGTTTCTATTTGTTGTCATGATGCTAGACATTGACCTGGACCGCTTGCGCGAAGGGTTCTGGACAAATCTCCCGGTGGCAGCTTTCGTCGGTATCGCGGTGGTGCTCGAACTTTCCGCGATTATCTGGGCCCGTTTTTCAGGCGTCCGCCAGGATGACGCACCCGCGATGGCGGCGGGTACCGACAACACTCGTGTCCTGGGCAAACTGATTTACACCGACTACGTCTATCCGTTTGAGCTGGCGGCAGTGTTGCTGCTCGTCGCGATCGTTGCAGCCATCGCGTTGACCTTGCGTCGCCGCAAGGACACCCGCGTCAACGACGCCAGCAAAGCGCAACTGGTCCGAAGCGCTGACCGGGTCCGCCTTGTGTCGGTGCCCTCACGCAGTACCCGTGGGCAAAGCCCGACTGATGCAGGAGCCACGCCATGAACCTGGCCGCTACTGGTCTGTCGCTCGGTCATTACCTGATCCTCGGGGCTATTCTGTTTGCCATCAGCGTTCTCGGGATTTTCCTGAACCGCCGCAATGTCATCGTCGTGTTGATGGCGATCGAACTGATGCTGCTCGCAGTCAACATGAATTTCATCGCCTTCAGTCACTTCCTGGGCGATGCGGCCGGGCAGGTCTTTGTGTTTTTTATTCTGACTGTGGCGGCGGCTGAATCCGCCATCGGCCTCGCGATTCTCGTCGTACTGTTTCGCGGTCTTGACACGATCAACGTCGAAGACCTCGACACCCTCAAGGGCTGACGCGCGTCAAGGCCGTAAGGAAACACAGCCCATGAAGTCGACCTACCTCATCGTGCCTTTTGCTCCCCTGCTGGGCGCAATTCTGTGCGGTTTCTTTGGCCACCAGATCGGCCGCGCCAATGCCCATCGCATCGCCATCCTGGGCGTGCTGGTGTCGTTCGTTGCTGCGGTATCCATTTTGTTGGAGACGCTGGCCGGTGAGCGTTTCAATGGCATGTTGTACGAGTGGGCGACGGTCGCTGGTATTCGCTTTCAGGTTGGGTTCCTGATCGACACGTTGACCGCGACCATGATGTGCGTCGTGACCTTTGTGTCGCTGATGGTCCACATCTACACCATTGGCTATATGGAAGAAGACGCGGGTTACCAGCGTTTTTTCGCCTACATCAGCCTGTTTACCTTCGCGATGCTGATGCTCGTGATGGCGAATAATTTTGTGCAGCTCTTCTTCGGCTGGGAAGCGGTTGGCTTGATCTCATATCTGCTGATCGGATTCTGGTTCACCCGGCCTACCGCGATTTACGCCAACCTCAAGGCGTTTCTGGTCAACCGCGTCGGTGACTTCGGTTTTGCCCTCGGGATTGGTTTGGTCCTCGCCCACTTTGGCAGCCTCGATTACGCGGCCGTCTTTGAAGTGGCGCCCACCAAAGCCACCGAGATGCTTGATCTCGGCATCGTTCAGTGGCCGCTGTTGGCCGTTACCTGCATTTGTCTTTTCATCGGCGCTATGGGTAAGAGCGCCCAGTTTCCGCTCCATGTCTGGCTGCCCGACTCGATGGAAGGCCCGACCCCGATCTCGGCCCTGATTCACGCTGCAACGATGGTGACGGCTGGGATCTTTATGGTCGCCCGCATGAGCCCGCTGTTTGAGCTCAGCGACGTCGCGCTTTCGTTCGTGATCGTCATTGGTTCGATCACCGCGCTCTTCATGGGTTTCCTGGGCATTGTTCAGAACGACATCAAACGGGTGGTGGCGTATTCGACCCTGTCCCAGCTCGGTTACATGACCGTTGCACTCGGCGCATCGGCCTATTCAGCCGCGATCTTTCACCTGATGACGCACGCCTTTTTCAAGGCGCTGCTGTTCCTTGCTGCTGGCTCGGTCATCATCGGGATGCATCACGATCAGGACATGCGCCACATGGGCGGGTTGCGCAAGTACATGCCGATCACCTGGATTACGTCATTGATCGGATCCCTGGCGCTGATCGGGACCCCATTCCTCTCGGGTTTCTATTCCAAGGACGCGATCATCGAAGCCGTGGGCGAGGCCGCCCATCACGGTCAAGCAGGCGCCGGGTTCGCCTACTTCGCTGTGCTCGCGGGTGTTTTTGTCACCGCGTTCTACTCGTTCCGGATGGTCTTCCTGGTCTTCCATGGGAAAGAGCGATTCGGCCAGGGGCATGGCCACGGATCAGATCATCACGCTTCGCAGGGTCATGACGCGCACGCCAAGCACGACGCTCACGCCAAGCACGACGACGCCCACGCTGACAAAGACACACACGCTCACGAGCACCATGGGCTCGCCCCGGGCCAAAAGCCGCACGAGTCGCCATGGGTCGTCACGCTGCCCCTGGTTCTGCTGGCGATTCCGTCGCTCATCATCGGTTTCTTCACGATCGACCCCTTGCTGTTTGGCGACTTTTACGCTGGCGTGATTCATACCGATGCCGCGAAGCATCCAGCGATGTCCTTGCTCAAAGAAGAATGGCATGGTGCGGTCGCGATGGGCCTGCACGCCCTCACGTCGCTGCCGTTCTTGCTCGCCGCTTCGGGTGTCGCCTGTGCCTGGTATTGCTACCTGATCAATCCGGCGCTCCCGGCGATGATCGGACGCGTGCTCAGTCCGTTGCACTATGTGCTCGAACAGAAGTACTTCTTCGATCGCTTTAATGACTTCTTCTTCTCGGGCGGTTCCCGGCTGCTGGGACGCGGGCTCTGGAAGGGCGGCGATCAAGCACTCATTGACGGCGCGATCGTGAACGGCAGCTGGCGACTGGTCGGCCTCGTTGCCACCTCGAGCCGTGGCGTCCAGAGCGGCTATCTATATCACTACGCCATCTCGATGATCGTTGGTGTTGCGTTGCTGCTGTTTTGGTTCGTCCCACTGCTTTCCCGCTAGCCGCGCTCAACCAGAATAAAAACGGACCGGTCCACACATGACCCCGAGTGTTTTCTCCTCGTTATCGGCTGCGATTTGGATGCCGATCGCATTTGGATTGTTTGTCCTCGCTTGGGGGCGTGATCAGAATGCGGGGGTCGTGCGTGCTGTTTCCCTGGTCGGCGCGCTGCTGTCATTTCTCATCACGATCCCGCTCGTGACGGGCTTTGATATCAATTCTGCAGACATGCAGTTCGGCGAACTCGCCCCCTGGATCGAACGTTTCAACGTCCACTATCGGCTCGGGGTCGACGGTCTTTCAGTGTGGTTCATTCCGCTGACAGCTTTCATTACGGTCATCGTCATTCTGGCTGGATGGGAGGTCATCAAAGACCGCGTGGCTCATTACATGGCCGCTTTCCTGATCCTCTCGGGGCTCCTGATCGGCGTTTTTAGCGCGCTCGACGGTTTGCTTTTTTATGTCTTTTTCGAAGCGACTCTGATCCCGATGTACGTCATCATCGGAGTCTGGGGCGGGCACAACCGCGTATACGCCGCGTTTAAGTTCTTCCTCTACACGCTGCTGGGTTCCTTGCTGACGCTCATCGCGATCATCTACTTGTATCTAAAGAGCGGGACCTTCGAGATCACCGCTTGGCACCAACTGCCCCTTACCTTGAACGAACAGGTGCTGATCTTCCTCGCCTTCCTCATGGCGTTCGCGGTCAAGGTGCCGAT
>RFPW01000053.1 GCA_009925965.1 Betaproteobacteria bacterium | reverse complement strand
AGGCGATCCGTGCCGGTCGGGCCCAGATCCAGGAGGCTTACGTAATCATCCGGGACGGTGAGCTCTGGCTGCTAGGCGCTCATATATCGCCCTTGCTCGCTGCATCGACCCATATCCGTCCGGATCCGGTCCGGACCCGCAAGCTGCTCATGCGAGGCGCGGAAATCAGTAAGTTGATCGGCAAAGTTGTGCGCTCCGGCTACACGCTGGTTCCGCTCGACATGCACTACTTGAAGGGCCGTATCAAGCTGGCGGTCGGCCTCGCAAAGGGCAAGAAACAACACGACAAACGCGCGTCCGAAAAGGACCGTGAGTGGCAACGCGATCGGGCGCGTCTGATGAAGACTCGAGCCTAACCCGGTGTTTAACCCAGTGTTTAACCCAGTTTCGAGATCTTGTTTTTCGCATTACGATGCGGTCGAATATTTACCTCTTTGGAGCATTTTATGTCTCGGACCCTGAAGCCTTCTCACATCGCACAATCGATTGCGGTGAGTGCTGTCCTTGCAACCGCCACCGGGTTGGTTAACGCCCAGATGGTGATCAAAATTGGGCACGTCGCGCCATTGACCGGCAATCAGGCCCATCTTGGGAAAGATAACGAGAACGGAGCTCGACTCGCGATCGAGGATCTGAATGAGAAGAAGATCAAGATTGGCGGGCAGGAGGTCAAATTTGAACTTCTGCCTGAGGACGATGGGGCAGATCCCAAACAGGGGACTGCAGTCGCACAGAAGCTGGTCGATGCGAAGGTGGCGGGTGTCATAGGGCATCTAAATTCAGGTACGACGATCCCCGCTTCCAAGATTTATTTCGAGGCCGGAATCCCGCAAATTTCGCCCTCAGCCACCAACCCAAAATACACGATGCAGGGCTACAAGACCGCTTTCAGGGTGGTCGCCAACGATGGTCAACTGGGTGGGACACTCGGCCGGTATGCCGTTAAAGAACTCAAGGGTAAGGCCATTGCAATCATCGATGACCGTACGGCGTACGGGCAGGGTGTCGCCGATGAATTCGAGAAAGCGGTTAAGGCCGCAGGCGGCAAGCTCGTTGGCCGGGAATTCACCAACGACAAAGCAACCGACTTTGCAGCTATTTTGACCAAGCTCAAGGGAAGCAAGCCGGACGTCGTGTTTTTTGGTGGGATGGACGCTGTAGCGGGACCAATGCTGCGCCAGATGAAGCAACTCGGGGTCAAAGCCAAGTTCTTAGGTGGCGATGGCATTTGTACTGCTGAACTCGCAAAGCTGGCTGGCGACGCGATGGCCGATGAGCAGGTGGTTTGCGCCGAGGCCGGTGGCGTCACGGCCAAGCAAGAGAAGGGACTCGACGACTTCAAGGCCCGTTTCAAGCAGAAGTACAACGCCGAGGTTCAGATCTATGCGCCATACGTTTATGACGCGACGATGGTGATGGCGTCAGCCATGCAAAAAGCGAATTCTGCAGATCCGGCGAAATATCTCCCCGAACTTGCCAAAATCAGCATGACCGGCGTCACCGGGACGATTGCATTTGACGCGAAGGGTGACATCAAAGACGGCACCCTCACCCTCTTTACCTACAAAAAGGGACAGCGGGAGAAAATCGCCGTCGTTCGCTAAGCACTTAGCGGGATGAACCGCTGAGTCGATGCCAGGTCGGGATCACGGTGTCCGGATTGAGCGAAATTGACTCGATACCCTGATCGACTAGCCATTGGGCCAGGTCAGGGTGATCGGAGGGCCCCTGGCCACAGATCCCGACGTATTTTCCGGCTGCCCGGCAGGCGCTAATCGCTCGCTCGAGCAGTATCTTCACAGCCGGGTCGCGCTCGTCGAAACCCTCTGCGACGAGCCCCGAGTCCCGGTCAAGCCCCAGCGTGAGCTGGGTCAAATCGTTTGATCCGATCGAGAATCCGTCGAAGTACTCGAGGAAGGCCTCGGCCAATAATGCATTGGAGGGCAACTCGCACATCATGATGAGCCGCAAGCCGCCCTGCCCCGCCGAATCTGCACCCGACCCGCGCTTCAGGCCATGCGCGGCCAACAGGTCAACCACACGTCGCGCTTCGCTGACGGTTCGTACAAACGGAACCATCAGCTCGACATTGGTTAATCCCATCTCTTGACGCACTCGAAGAATCGATTCGCACTCCATCGCGAAGCACGCCGCAAAATCTGGCGACAGATAGCGCGCCGCGCCACGGAAGCCGAGCATCGGATTTTCTTCCTCGGGCTCGTAACGGTTGCCGCCGATGAGTTTCCGATACTCGTTGGACTTAAAGTCGGATAGCCGTACGATCACTGGGTGAGGCCAGAATGCGACCGCAATCGTCGCGACGCCTTCGGTCACCTTGTCGACGAAAAATGCCCGGGGATTCGCATGACCTCGTGCCACGGATTCAACCGCCTTCTTGAGCTCTGCATCCACATTGGGATAGTCGAGAATCGCCTTTGGATGAATGCCAATATTGTTATTAATAATAAATTCGAGCCGGGCCAAACCGACCCCTGCGTTCGGCAACTGCGCAAACTCAAAGGCCAGTTGCGGATTGCCCACGTTCATCATGACTTTGACCGGAGGGACGGGCATTTCACCGGTCGCCACTTCGGTCACTTCAGTTTCGAGCAGGCCGTCGTAAACGTGCCCGGTATCGCCTTCCGCGCATGAGACGGTGACCAATAGCCCATCGGCCAGGCAATCCGTGGCATCGCCGCACCCAACCACCGCGGGAATCCCAAGTTCACGGGCAATGATGGCTGCGTGACAGGTGCGCCCGCCCCGATTGGTGACGATTGCGGCGGCCCTTTTCATCACAGGCTCCCAGTTTGGGTCGGTCATATCCGTCACCAGTACATCGCCGGGTTGAACGCGGCTCATTTCGGACGGATCCGCAACCACTCGTACCGCTCCGGCACCGACCTTCTGGCCAATGGCGCGACCAGTCGCCAGAATGGCTGAAGTCCCCTTGAGTCGAAAGCGCTGCTGGACTTGTCCGATCGACTGACTCTTTACGGTCTCGGGCCGAGCCTGGAGAATGTAGAGCTGCCCATCGAGCCCGTCGCGACCCCATTCGATGTCCATCGGACGCCCGTAGTGACGTTCGATCACAACCGCATGCTGCGCCAACTCGATCACCTCTTGATCACTCAGCGAATATCGATTGCGCAGTTCTATCGGGACATCACAGACGCGGGTGCCCTCTTCCTGAAAAACCATCTGGATGAGCTTGGAACCCAGATTTCGCCGCACGATACTGGATTGTCCGCGCGCAAGGATGGGTTTACTGACGGTGAATTCATCGGGATTCACAGCGCCCTGGACGACCGTTTCACCAAGGCCATAGCTTGAAGTGATGAAAATAACATCCCGAAAACCGGACTCGGTGTCCAGCGTAAACATCACGCCAGAGGCACTCAGGTCACTCCGAACCATGCGTTGAATGCCTGCGGACAGCGCGATGGGCATGTCGGCATAGCCCTTGTGGACGCGGTAGGAAATGGCCCGATCGTTGTAGAGCGACGCAAAGACTTCTCGGATCTTGTGCAGGACATCATCGATACCGACGACATTGAGAAACGTCTCCTGCTGACCTGCAAATGACGCATCGGGCAAATCCTCAGCCGTTGCCGATGAGCGAACCGCAACCGGAAAAACCACGCCCTTCGAATCCCCATGGATCCGAGCAAATGCCGTCCGGATCCCATCTTCCAGGGCAGACGGCATTTTGGCGTCCACGATCCAACTGCGGATCTCAGAGCCACAATCAAGCAAGGCCTTCACGTCGTCGGGGTTCAGTTTTTCGAGCCGCTGGGCAATGCGGTCCGTTAGCTGGTTGTGCTCGAGAAAGTCCCGAAACGCCTGCGCCGTGGTTGCAAAGCCGCCAGGTACTCGCACGCCGGCGGCCGCTAGCTGACTGATCATTTCACCGAGCGAGGCGTTCTTGCCGCCGACTATTTCGACGTCAGTCATCCGTAATTGCTCGAACGGGCGCACGTAGCGACCCGCTGAATCGTGGTTGAACATAGGGATTTCCCTGAAGGTTAAGATTTGGTGTCGGAATTCTACCGTCGTGATAGCTTCAAGCCATGAGCTTCACTACTGAACCGCTTCGCCCCGCGATGCCTGATGGCGGCACCCCAAGACCCGGCCGAACGGTGTTCTATGTCTCAGATGGCACCGGTATTACCGCCGAAACGTTCGGCCAGTCGGTCTTGACCCAGTTCGAAGGCTTGGTTTTTCGGCATGTCCGCCTGCCCTTTATTGATTCACTCGATAAGGCCGACGCGACCGTCGCGCGAATTGATGCGCAGGCTCAGCAAGACGGTCATCGCCCACTCGTCTTTTCGACGCTGGTCAACCCGGAGATCAACCGGATCGTCCGTCGCGCGCAGGCCATGTTTCTTGACTTGTTCTCGACCTTTGTCGAGCCTCTTGAACACGAATTTGGGATCAAGAGTACCCACACCATCGGGCGTTTTCACCAGACTGCAGACAGCTCCAAGTACAAGGCCCGCATCGAAGCCATTAATTTCGCGTTGCAGCATGACGATGGTCAATCCTCTGCAGAACTCTCCCGTGCGGACGTGATCCTGGTGGGTGTTTCGCGCTGCGGTAAAACACCCACCAGCCTATATCTCGCGATGCAACACGGTATCAAGGCCGCGAACTATCCCTTGATTCCAGACGACTTCGAGCGGCGCCGGTTGCCCGACGTGCTTTACCAATATAAGGCGCGGTTGTTCGGGTTGACAATCACACCTGACCGACTGGCCGAAGTCCGGCATGAGCGGCGTCCAGCGAGCCGCTATGCGTCGCTCGTAAACTGTCGAATGGAAGTCCGAGAGGCCGAGTCGATGATGCGTCGCGAGGGCATTACCTGGCTCAGTACGACGACGAAGTCGATCGAAGAGATCGCCACCACAGTGCTGCAGCATATCCGCCCGATCGGGCTTTAAGCACTCAAACGCTGGCGCCGTTGTTCGAAGAGGCAAACCGCAGCGGCCGCGGCGACGTTCAGCGATTCCACACGGTCGCTCTGGGGAATACGGATCCATTGCACCGTCTGGGGATCGATGAGCGGGTCGAGCCCAGCCCCCTCATTACCGAACAACCACAATGCCGGCGAACGCAGGTCAGTCAACCAGAGTTCGCTTGCGTTTTGAGGTCGTGCGGCCAGGCGCGGCATTTCAATACGTGCTTCAAGTTCCCCCCAGCCCACACCTTCGTGAACCTGGAGGGCGAAATGTGCGCCCATCCCTGCGCGCAACACCTTAGGCGACCAAACCCAGGCGGTTCCAGGGGCTGTCACGACCCGAGTGATACCGGCGGCGACTGCAGTCCGCAAGATCGACCCGACATTCCCAGGGTCCTGAACACGGTCCAGATAAATCGCGTCCTCGGTCAGGCGCTCGGGTAGGCTGGGCTGCGGGGTCTCGATCAGAAAAGCCAGGGAGACGCCTTGCACCAATTGGCTGAGGTCACGCCACATGGCGTCGTCCACCAGCAAAATAGTGAGCGCCGGATCTTGCTTTTGAGCTCGTGCCAGCAAGGCGCGGCAACTCGGGACCTGCTGCGCAGAATCTGCAATAGCCATGAGGCGCGGCGCTCCCCAATGGTCCAGCCATGCTTCGCAGAGGTGCTCGCCCTCCAGAAAGGACAGGCCGCGCTTGCGCCGCTCGCGCGCTGACTGGGCACACAAAACCAGTTCACGCCAATGAGGATTGTCCCGCGAGTGAATCTGCCGAAGATCCGCAGGATCGGTCGTACCCTTGCTCACACGAGCCCCAGTCGTGCGCGCACTGGGGCAAAGCTACGTCGATGTTCGGGGCAAGGCCCCAGACGGTTCAGGGCCTCGAGATGCGCCCGGGTGCCGTAGCCCTGATGAAGCTCGAATCCATAGCCAGGCCATTGAATCGCCAACTGACCCATCATCCGATCACGTTCGGTCTTGGCCAGGATCGAGGCTGCACTGATCGCGGGGATTTTGGCGTCGCCCCCGATGATGGCGCGGCCCGGGCAAGGCAAGTCGGCGGGCAACTGGTTGCCATCAATCAACGCAAACAGAGACATGGTCTGAGGGCCTGAGAGGCCTGTGGAGCAGAGATCGGCCTCGATCAAATTCACCGCCCGAACCATGGCAAGCATCGTCGCCTTCAGGATATTGAGGCGGTCAATCTCTTCAACCGTGGCGTGGGAAACCGCCCATACAAGGGCCGACTTCCGGATTTGCTCGGCGAGTTCGGTCCTGCGCTTTGGCGACAAACGCTTTGAATCATCCAAGCCAAGGATTGGAGAACGATCATCAAGCACAACCGCAGCGGCGAAGACTGGACCGGCGAGTGGGCCCCGACCTGCTTCGTCGACTCCGCACACCAGTCTCGCAAAATTGGCATCGCTCATCGACAAGCGATGTCCAGCAATACTTCGGCAGATCGCTGCGCGCAGCCCTGGGCCAATGAAGCGTGAATCTCTGCAAACCGCTCGCGCAAGCGTGCTCGCCCGATCAGATCGTCATGCTGATCGATGACCGACTGGCCCATCAGGGCTGGCACTGCAGCGTCTTGAACAAACTCAGGCACCAGCGATTCATTCGCCAAAATATTCGGCAATCCGATCCAGGGCAAATAGGCCATACGCCGCATGACCCGGTAGTTCAGGGGATGCATCCGATACGCAATTACCATGGGCAAACCGAATAGGGCCGCTTCAAGCGATGCGGTCCCGCTCGCCACGAGGGTCACGGCACTCGCGGCCAGTACATCATGTGATTGCCCTTGAATCAGGCTCAATCGTTCACGTAATCGATCTGCGCGACGCCCCAGTGCCAGCAATGTTTGCTGCAACGCTCGATATAAGTTGGGTGTTGCCGCGGGCAAAACGAACTGAAATTCAGGCCGACGCTCCAGAATCCAAATTGCCGTCTCAAGAAAAACGGGGCCAATATGACGCACTTCGCCTCCGCGACTACCTGGCAGTAGCGCGATGAGGGGCCCTCCAGCTGGGACTCCGCTCGCCGCCAAGCGATGACGCGCGGAATGACGGTCCGGGTTGAGCGGGATTTGATCCGCCAGCGGATGGCCCACATAGGTGGCGGGGATACCAGCGGCCTGATAAATCGCTCGCTCAAAGGGAAAAACCAGGAGCATATGGTCCACGGCTGCTCGAATCCGGTCTACTCGCTCCCGGCGCCAGGCCCAGATCGAGGGCGAAACAAAGTGAACAGTCCGTATCCCTGCTCGTCGCAGAGCCGTTTCAACGCCGAGATTGAAGTCGGGCGCATCAACGCCAAGGAACACATCCGGACGAACATCGCACATCTGATGGATTAGATCCCGACGCATCAGCCACAGGCGCGGATAGGCCTGAAGCACCTCCAGGTACCCATTGACGGCAAGTGATTCGGCAGGCCACCAGGACTGAAACCCCTGCTCGACCAAGCGCGGACCGCCAATTCCAAAGGATTTGAGGAATCGTGGGGCTGCCTGATCGCTGAGGCCCCTAAGCAGCGCAGAGGCGAGCAGATCGCCCGATGATTCGCCAACAACCATGCCGAGCGACAGTGGACGAGCATCGGTCATGAGCGTGAGGATCTTGAACTAACGAACGATGCTGCGAGTTACGTGTGCCAAGAAGCTGACCATGCATTCCAGATCGCGAACGAACAGCGATTCTGGGGGGGCGTCTGCCCTCAACGCCGCCAGGCGAGCTTGCAGCTGCTCTCGCGCTTCATCCAGACCAAGACCATTACGGTAAAGGGTTCGATAGATCTGCTTGAGGGCGGCGATCTGCTCAGGACCAAATCCTCGGCGACGCAAGCCCTCAACGTTCAGGCCGTGCGGCTTGGCGCCCTGCCCCGCACACATCAGATAGGGGGGTATGTCCTGAAGAACGGTCGTGCCGACGCTTGTCATCACATGGGCTCCAACCCTGCAAAACTGATGCACGCCGGTGAATCCACCCAGAGTGACCCAGTCATCGAGTACGACATGGCCACCGAGTTGCGTGCAGTTCGCAAGTGTCACGTGATTTCCGATCACACAATCATGGGCCACATGAACGTAGGCCATGATCCAGTTGTCGTTCCCAATCCGGGTGCGTCCTTGGTCCTGAACTGTTCCGGTATTCACCGTCACAAATTCCCGGAATGTGTTGCGGTCACCGATCTCCAGCACAGTCGGCTCACCTGCATATTTTTTATCCTGCGGCGTTGAACCGATCACGGCATTGGCATGAATCTGGTTATCGGAACCAATCGTGGTGCGACCCGTAAGGATCGCGCGAGCACCAACCATCGTCCCCGGTCCGATGGATACGTCAGGGCCAACGATGGCTTGGGCACCAATTTCGACCCCCGCCCCCAGTTTTGCACCAGGTTCGACAATGGCGCTTGGATGGATCTTAGGCATCAATTTGACGCAAGGTGCACATCAGTTCCGCCTCGCACGCCACTTGACCGTCAACGGTGGCTGTTCCGCGATATTTCCAGATTCCACGCGACCGGCGCTCAATTGTCACATCAAGCATCAACTGATCACCCGGACTCACCGGACGTTTAAACCGAGCCCCATCAATACCCACAAAGTAATAAACCGACGAAGCATCGCTCACTTTACCCATCGTTCGGAACGATAGGATCCCTGCGGCCTGCGCCAGTGCCTCGATCATCAGAACACCTGGCATCACGGGAACATGTGGAAAATGTCCTGTGAAATGGGGCTCGTTGATGCTTACGTTTTTGAGCGCCCGGATTCGGTGGCCCAGCTCAAGCTCGAGAACTCGATCAACCAGCAAAAACGGATAACGGTGGGGCAAATGCGCCAGGATGGCCCGAATATCCATCGAAGACATCTCGGGTGCGGTGTCTGTGGTCGAATCGGGCGACGGGTCAACGTTCATCGTGGGGGGCTTCATGGTCTGGATCAGCGTCAAGCCCAGAGTCGCTACTCTGGCGGGGGCTGACGCCGAGGTTCGATCGAGATTGTCCGCGCAGTCGGACCTGCCGTCGCAGTCCAGCAGCGGCGTGCTCCCAGTCCCGGTTTTGCATCAGTGGAAAGACCCCTGTGTAAAACCCGGGTGTCGTGATGGATCGGGTCACCAGCGACATGGCAGAAATAACCGTCTGATCAGCAATCTCCAGGTGGCCAAGGATGCCAGCTCCGCCGCCAATCTGGCAATGCTTGCCAATCATTGCGCTTCCCGCAATACCCACGCAGGCCGCGATCGCGCAGCCCTCGCCGATTCGCACGTTGTGCGCGATTTGGATTTGATTATCGAGCTTGCACCCGGCGCCAATGACGGTGTCATCAATCGCTCCGCGGTCAATTGTGGTGTTGGCACCAATTTCGCAGTCATCCCCAATCTGGACGCGCCCCGTTTGGGGAATCTTGATCCATTCGCCGCCATCTCTGGCAAATCCGAATCCGTCGGACCCGATCACGGCACCTGCATGGATGATGACGCGAGATCCGATCACGCATCCCGCGTAAACCGTCACCCTCGGATAAAGTCGGCTTTCCTCGCCGATCGAGGCACCTTCACCCAGGACACAACCCGAACCAATCCAGGAACGTGGACCGACACGAACTCGGGGACCAATGACAGCGCCCGCCTCAATAGTGACCCCGTCGGCGATGATGGCGTCGGGCGCGACGATGGCCTGCGGATGAGTCCCCGCGTCGGATTTGGGTGGTGGACAGAAGAGAGATGCCGCTCGGGCGTACCAGACATAGGGGTCTGCTACTACGATGGTCGCCAAGTCTGCCGGGGCACTCGCAACATCTCCGGCGCGCAAGACCACTGCGGCTGCTCGGCACGCGGCCAGCTTTGATCGATAGCGGGGCGATGAAATAAAGCAGAGATCGTCCGGGCCCGCATTTTCAACGGCAGCAAAGCGATTAACCCGGTTCGAAGAACTGGCAGGACGACTTAACTCGCCCCCGAGGCGTGCGACGAGTTCCCCGAGCGTGTAGCTCCCGTCAGACCCCACCAATCACTTCGAACCGTTTAAAGCGCGAAGGACCTTATCGGTGATGTCGATACGCGCATTGAAGTAGATCGCATCTTCAACCACGAGATCGTATTTTTCTTGCTCGGCGACCTGGCGAATCACTTTGCGGGACCGCTCGACGACTTGGGAAAGTTCTTCATTTTTGCGCTGATTGACGTCTTCCCGGAACTCACGGGTACGGCGCTGTAGTTCACGGTCGAGTTCCGCTGCCTCACGTTGGCGCTTCGTTCGATCGGTTTCTGCGAGTACGGCAGAGTCCCGTTCCAGTTTGTCATTGGTTTCTTTAAGGCGTGCTGCAAGCTTCTGGAGTTCCTCGTCTCGCTTTACAAACTCCTGCTTGAGTTTGAGCTCGGCCGCTTTGGCGGGCGAAGAGTCACGCAGGATTCGCTCGGTATTCACGATACCGATTCGGACTTCCTGAGCCTGCGCCTCAGCCTGCGCGGCCAACGGCAAAGTCGCGACGATCAGCATCGGAATCGTAACTTGCGCGGCGTGCATCAGCACACGGCTTGCAATGGTTGAACCAATAGTGCGCGGCGTGCATCAGCACACGGCTTGCAATGGTTGAACCAATAGAAAACAGCGTGCTGGAAGATCGAAGGCTCATGGGGGTGCAGCGAAGCTCAAAGGGGATAGACGAGGCAAAACGGTCAATGCTTCCGGAATTCTCGCACACCGCGGCATTTTAAAAACCGGTACCAACCTGAAACTGGAATCGCTGTACCCGATCGGTTGGCTCGCGTCTGATTGGCGTACCGATACTGAACTTGATCGGCCCAACGGGCGATAACCACGACAAGCCAGCCCCGGTTGAAGCCCGAAGGGTTGAGAGATCAACGTCTTCCAGGGTGTTGTAAACGTTACCGATATCCAGGTACAAAAAGGTCCGGAGGGTGCGATCCGCGCCAGAACCCGGCAGCGGGAACAAGAATTCGGCATTACCGACGATACGAACCTGGCCGCCGCTGGGTACGCCATCGAGATA
>RFPW01000052.1 GCA_009925965.1 Betaproteobacteria bacterium | reverse complement strand
GCAGAAGCCTTACCAGCGCCGATCACGATCAGGCGACCTGATCCCATTTCTGCGCGTGTCGGCAGATGCGGCGGGACGCACAGTTCAGGCTGGGCGGTAGCGATCGCCGCGTCGAACAGGCTACGCAGTAAGGCGAGCGCTTCAGCGGATGCGTTGGGTTTCATCATCGTCTTCTTTAAGGGCTATGCCGGTCGCGCCGAGTCGTTTCGCCCCTTCGAGTAAGGTCACCAGCTTGGTCGCGGCATGTTCATAGGACAACCCTGCAGGCCGAATGTTCGAGATGCAATTACGCTCGGCGTCGGTGCGCCCGACCCGTGGATTCCAGGTCAGGTAAATGCCCAGGCTATCGGGTGAACTCAAGCCCGGTCGCTCGCCAATCAGGATCGCGACGCAACGAGCATTCAGGAGTTCACCGACTTCATCACCGAGGGCTACGCGCGCCTGTTCGGCAATCACGACGGGGCCGATTCGCCAGCCCTGGAGCGTTGTGCGGAGCGCTTCAATGAGGGGCACCGCATGGCGCGAAGTGGCGAGTGCGGACAGCCCATCGGCAATCACGATGATGAGATCAATGCCGGAGTCTGGGTTTGAATTCGACTCGGGCGTCAGCCGTTGTTGGAGCGCTCTGAGTCGTTCAAGGCTCGGCGCATCAAGGCGCCGCCCAAAGTCGGGTCGGCGCAGGTACTCCGCGCGATCGGCGGCTCGACTCTTGACCACGACGCATTCAGTGGGGCCCTCCAATTGGGCAAACAAGCTGGCGATGTCGAGCGGCTCATAGACCGCGTCGCGTGCATTCGCATGGGCCATCGAGAACTGCAGCAACGCATCAGTTGGCTGGCTGGCACCCACCCGCCCCAGTGCAATCCGGGCTGGGGTGAATTCGCGCCAGTTGATCCAGAAATCGGGCTGCACCAGGGGCGGCCCGCGATCGACCTCGGTCACGTTGGGTCGATCGTCGGGTCGATCGCTGGGTTGATGGTTGAAAATCTGGCGGGGCATCAAAGGAAGGTCATCGATTCGCGAAGTTCACGGATTCGCCGAGCGCAAGGAGGGGGTGATCGGGTTGAGCCTGCTCTAGCAGGCGTCCATCGGATCCGGTCAGACCCATGCATTCGAGCCAAGACTCAAATTCGGGTGCGCGTCGAAGCCCGAGTGCATCGCGCAAGTAGAGCGCGTCATGAAAGGACGTGCTTTGATAATTCAGCATGACATCGTCGGCCCCGGGCACCCCCATGATGAAATTGACACCCGCCACGCCGAGCAGGGTCAAGAGCGTATCCATGTCGTCCTGATCGGCTTCTGCATGGTTGGTGTAACAGACATCGCAGCCCATGGGCACGCCAAGCAATTTGCCGCAGAAATGGTCCTCAAGCCCGGCGCGGGTGATTTGTTTGCCATCGTACAAATACTCAGGACCGATAAATCCCACCACCGTATTGGTCAGGAGCGGTGCATAGCGCCGGGCCACGGCATACGCGCGCGCCTCGCAGGTTTGCTGGTCTACGCCATGATGTGCATTCGCCGAGAGTGCGCTCCCCTGGCCGGTTTCGAAGTACATCGCATTTTGTCCGACCGTCCCACGACCCAATGACGTCACCGCAGAGGCTGCTTCGTCGAGCAAGGCGAGCGAAATACCAAAGCCTTCGTTAGCCTGTTGGGTTCCTGCGATTGATTGAAAAACCAGATCGACCGGGGCCCCGAGTTCGATCGCTTTGAGTGTCTGTGTGACGTGGGTCAGGACGCAGCTTTGGGTTGGAATTTCGAAGCGCTCGCGCAATTCGTTGAGCACGTTCAGGATGGAGACGATGCCCGAGAGGTTGTCACCGACCGGGTTGATCCCGATCACAGCGTCGCCGCAGCCATACATCAGTCCATCGAGTACCGACGCCACAATGCCGCGTAGATCGTCGGTCGGATGATTCGGTTGTAAGCGCACGGCCAGACGACCGGGTAAGCCGATGGTGGTTCTGAACGCTGTGACTACCCGACATTTTCGAGCCGCTAGAACCAGGTCCTGGTTGCGCATCAGTTTGCTCACCGCAGCGGCCATCTCGGGGGTGATGCCCCAGGTGATCGCGCTGACCGCCGCCGCATCGACCCGGTCCGACAGCAACCAGTTCCGAAACTCGCCAACGGTGAGGTGAGCGATTGGCGCGAACGCGTCTGGATCGTGTTGGGCAAGAATGAGTCGGCTGACTTCGTCCGTTTCCGGATCAATGACGGCTTCGTTCAAAAAGGCCCGTAGTGGCAAATCAGCCAAGACCAATCGAGCCGCGATCCGTTGCGCCTCTGAGTCCGCAGCGACCCCGGCCAGCAGGTCACCAGACCGAGAGGGACTCGCTTTGGCAAGGAGGCTCCTGAGGTCCTCAAACCGGTAGTATTCGGCGCCGATGGCGTAACGGTAGGCCACAGGGAAGACCCGGTTAGTGAGCGATTGTCGCGCTGGAATCGGTACTGGATTCTAATCAGGATCAGCCACGGCTTCGAGCCGACTGCGGAGTCGCTGCGCAAAGAGGGCGTGTCGACCTCGATTTCGAGTGCAGAGACCAGGCCAATGCCGGATGCCTCCCGGAGGACGACACCCTCGCCCGCACGCAAGACCAGGGATTGCTTCGCCGCTGAATCGTCGGCCGACCACTCGATCCGATACGACCCCGCAACGACGAACGCAACGAACGCCAGCGTGGCCGCCGTCGTCAAGGGCTTCGAGGTCGTCAAGGACGCCCGATGATGATTGGGTGAGAGCGGTACGGGGTCGTCCTGCGCTGGATCGGGTGCCGGTGCGCCGTGGATTACGCGAACGGTGCTGCGGACCTGCCCACGTCGGGTCATGAGATTAAGGGCTTGAACCGTGGTCGCGGCAATCTGCGCATCGACCGCTTCTTCGCCGCCAAATGAGATTCGTTCACCGGCGTCGGTCAGAGAAATTGGGGCACCAGACCGATTCAGGATGAGTGGGCCGCCGTGGAGCAGAATCAAGGTTCGATCGACTTGTTCAAAGGTGGAGAAAGAACCACTCAGCTCAATGTCGGCGACGCTGATCCGCCAGGCCCAGTTGGGATCGCCAGATCCGGTCGGGGCGTCGGCGTGCTTGTTAGTGTGCTTGTCGGGGTGCTTGTCGGGGTGCCGTTCGCCGTGCCGGTCAGTGGCCAGGGTTCGGGTCACGCCCTGACCATTTTTCCAGGGCTCTGGTCTTGCATCGGCGAGTGCGAAGCGCTGAATCGTAGGGATCGAATGGGTCAGACGAGTCGAATGGGGCTTGCCTGCTTGGTAGCGTTCCCAGCCCGCCTTTCGCAATTCGCAGGCTGGGCAATCGTTGCAGCCATAACCCCAGGAGTGCAAGCGAGATCGATCGCCTAAGTAGCACGAGTGCGTTTCGAGCCGGATCAGCTCCACCAGAGTATCGCCACCTAACTGTGCGGTCAGGCCCCAGGTCGCCGCCTTGTCCAGCCGCATCAACGGGGTCTCAATCACGACCCGTGCGTCCAGGCCCAAGGAGAGCGTGACTTGCTGGGCTTTGAGGGTGTCATCCCGACAGTCGGGATAGCCCGAGTAGTCCGTCTCGCACATCCCGCCGACCAGCACGCTAAGGCCACGCCGGTAAGCCAGCGCGCCAGCCAAGGTAAAAAAGAGAAGATTCCGACCGGGGACGAAGGTGTTCGGCAAGCCGTTTGAGTCGAACTCGATGGCCCGTTGTGAGGTCAGTGCGCTCGCGCTGATTTCGCCCAGCACGGCGAGATCCAGCACACGATCCTCGCCGAGTTTGGCGCCCCAGGCCGGGAAGCGCGCCCGCAACGATTGCAACACCTGAGCCCGGCATTCGAGCTCGATCCGGTGCCGTTGTCCGTAGTCAAAACCAATGGTCTCGACCCGCTCGAAGCGGTCCAAGGCCCAGGCGAGGCAGGTGGTCGAATCCTGCCCGCCCGAGAAGAGGACCAGGGCGCCAACGTGCGGGTTCATAGTCGGACCTTTGGGTCAGGACACCGCGCCGACACCGTATTTTCCGGTGAGCAAACTGCCGGTGCGAAAACGCTCAAGAGCGTAGGGTGTGAGTGGAACGTCGGTCGCGAGGCCGATCGCCTCCTGCGCGAGGATGCGTCCGATGCCGGGGGAGAGCTTGAAGCCATGGCCAGAAAACCCGTACCCGACGATCAGTCCCGACATGCCTTCGACGCGCCCGAGTATCGGGTTCCAGTCGGGTGTGACGTCGTAGACGCCAGTCCAGGACGAGGCCACTCCGGCCGCTTCATACGAGGGGAATCGCTCGGCAACTTGGGTTGCCACTTCGACGATTGTGTCCATCGAGATGTGGCCCTGTTCGTTGTCGGGAGCCGCGAGGGTCTCGCCCGCAATGCCCTCGCTCACCAGCATCTGCGTGCCGCCATAACTGCGGCAGTAAAGCATTCCGGGGGAGCCCAAATCTTTGTAAACCGGCATTTGGTACGTGTAGGGGTCTGGGCCCTCCAGCGCGAAGACGGTATGCCGCTCGGCGTTGACGGGTGAGGCAATGCCGGTCCAACGCTCAATGTCGCGGGACCAGATGTTCTGGGTACTGATGACGAGGGGGGCATTGAAGCGCCCGATCGAGGTGTCGACGCCGACCACATGACCTTGTTCGTGCAATAGCGTATGGACTTCAACGCCCTCGATGATTTTTGTGCCGAGGCGACGGGCCGAACGGGCGAAGCTGGTGGCGACCAGATACGCATCAGCGAACCCGGCTTCGGGCTCGTAACCGATCAGGACGGCATCATCAAAGCGGGCAATGGGCAACAGGTCGCGCGCTTGTTTGGCATCCAGCGTTTGTACCGGAATGCCTTTGGCGCGCTGACCGTCAAGCGCTGACCGCAGGGCGTCGAGTTTGTTGCCGTCGGGGGCCGCGATCAGGTAGCCGCAGGCGACCAGCCCAGCCGATGCTTCCGGGTCGCCCAGGTATTGCGAGAAATTCTTGAACACCTGCCACGAGGCTTTGGCGAGTTCGACATTTTCAATCACCGAATAGTGCGTCCGCAGAATCCCCGAGGATTGCGAAGTGGTCCCAGCGCCGATCTGTGTCCGATCCAGAACCAGGACCCGGCCGGCCCCAAATTTGGCGAGGTGATAGGCCACCGAACTGCCGATGACGCCGGCCCCAATCACAATCACGTCATAACTTTCCATGCGAACCTCAAAGTAAACCTGCAGGTCATTGCCCCATCATGCGGGCGGCGATTGCGGGTACAGGATGACTGACAAAAATTTGATCGGGCAGGCCACCAGACGCTCGGGTCCATGCGGGAGTGTGCCCTGAAAGGTGAGCGAGTCGCCGGGCTCTAGCAGGTAGGTTTGCTGCCCGCACCGGTATTCGATTTGACCCTCGAGCATGTACAGAAATTCGGTCCCGGGGTGCTGAAAGATTGGATAGCGCTGCGAGTCGTCATCCATCGTGATCAAGAAGGGCTCAAACAGCTTGACCGGTCCCTGGTCATAGGCCAGCAGATGGTACGTATGCCCATTCTTCGTTCCGCGCCGCACGACCTCCATCCCCTGACCACGCTTGACATGTTGCGCAGTCGCTCCGGTCGCGTCGTACTTGTTGAAAAGCAGCGCCATCGGCACGCCGAGTGCGCGGGCGATGCGTGACAGCGTGTCGAGCCCAGCCGTGGTCTGACCCGTTTCGATTTTCGAGAGCATGCCGCGACTGAGGTTGGCCATCTCGGCCACCTGAGCCAGCGTCAAGCCATGGCGCAGACGAAATTCACGGATCGCAGAACCGACCGAGTCCTCGAGTGAGGGCGGCTGTACGGTCGGGTCGATGGTTAGGCGTTGCATGGCCGTCGATGAAATGCCAGCCCCGGAAAGGGTTTCCTTTGGTGCATACAAATTGCTCTACATGAAACTCAAGGCTATGATACGTCCACTTCGGTGATTGACGAATCGAAACGCGAATCGAAACCCGAATCGAATCCCACCAGTTTTATATTCTGGAGCCGTCGATGACTGCTGATCCGTTGCTGAGCACTCTGGCACAAGTGGGTGCTGCTCTGCCGCAGCCCTTGAAATTTGGGACGGTCGATGCGGCTCAGGCGCACTTAAGCGCGCACGGCGTTGGCCATGTGCTGGCGCAGTTTGTCGATATCCATGGCGTCGCCAAGGCCAAGGCGGTGCCAGTTGCCCACCTCCAGTCCATCTTGACCGACGGCGCTGGCTTTGCCGGCTTTGCAATCTGGGGCGTTGGCATCGAGCCGCACGGCCCTGATTTCATGGCCGTTGGGGACTTGGGCACGATCTCGCTTATGCCCTGGCAGCCGGGGTTTGCACGGATTGTCTGCGAGGGTCATGTGCACGGTGCGCCATGGCCATTTGATAGTCGTGTCTTGCTGCGCCGGCAAATTAATCGCCTGACGGCCCATGGGTGGACGCTTTTCACGGGTCTCGAACCAGAATTTTCTCTCCTGCGTCGCAATGCTCAGGGACAGATCGAGCCGTGTGACCCGAGTGACACCTTGGCCAAGCCTTGTTACGACTACAAGGGCTTGTCGAGGACCCGGATATTTCTTGAGCGGCTCTCGATCGCGCTTCGTTCGACTGGTATTGATGTCTATCAGATTGATCATGAAGATGCGAACGGTCAATTTGAGATCAACTACACCTACACCGACTGCCTGACCTCCTGTGATCATTTTATTTTCTTCAAAATGGCGGCCAGCGAGATTGCGCACGAGATGGGTTTGGTCTGCTCGTTCATGCCAAAGCCGTTTGCGAACCGCCCCGGCAATGGAATGCACATGCACCTGTCGATCGGCGATGGTGAGCGCAATCTGTTTCAGGATCGCAGCGATCCCAAGGGACTTGAACTGTCGGCCCTAGGCTATCAATTCCTGGGCGGATTGCTCGCCCACGCGCCAGCCTTAGCGGCCTTGTGCGCGCCAACGGTCAATTCCTACAAGCGGCTGGTCGTTGGGCGATCACTGACGGGCGCTACCTGGGCCCCCGCTTACATCAGCTATGGCGACAATAACCGTTCCACCATGGTCCGGATCCCAAAGGGCAGGCTCGAACTGCGTTTGCCCGACGGATCGTGCAACCCCTATTTGGCGACCGCTGCGGTGATTGCCGCCGGCCTCGATGGAGTCGACCGCAATCTCGATCCAGGCCTGCCCCGCAACGTCAATCTGTACGACTGGAGCGAATCGCAACTGGCCGAGGCCGGTATCGGCAAACTCCCCCAAAACCTGGATTCAGCGATCGACGCGCTCGCGGCCGACGCGGTGATTTGTGAGGCTTTGGCGCCGCTGACCGATGAATTTATTCGCCTCAAGCGAATGGAATGGATCGAGTACATGCGCCATGTCTCCGAGTGGGAAATCAAGAATTACCTCGAATTTTTCTAATGATTCAGATTTTTTAGGAATTTCTCATGTGTGGAATCGTTGGCCTTTTGGTCAAGACTGCAGCATTGCAGGAGCGCCTGGGCGAGTTGATGGTCCCGATGCTGATCGGGATGAGCGACCGTGGTCCCGACTCGGCGGGAATGGCTGTGTTTTCCGATCCGCTGCCTGAGGGCCAGCGTCAGATCAGTTTGTATTCGGGCCTGACCGATGCCGGTTCAATGTACGACTGGCACGGGTTGGTCGCCGCACTGAACCGAGCCCTTGGCGTTGCTGCGAGCGCCCGCGTGCGCGGAAATCAGGCCGTGATCGCGTTTGAAGGACCCGTCGCACCCGTTCGGCAGTGGGTTACTGGCTATGCGCCGGCTTTGCATGTGATGTCGGCAGGTCGAAGCATTGACCTGTTCAAGGACATCGGTACGCCGGCCGAAGTCGCTGAGCGTTACGGGTTCGAGTCGCTTCGCGGCACCCATTTGGTCGGCCACACCCGCATGGCGACGGAATCCGCTGTGACTCCCGACCGCGCGCATCCATTCACCGCAGGCGAGGATTTTTGCCTGGTCCACAACGGCTCGCTATCAAACCCTAACGGAATCCGGCGCATGCTCGAACCCCGCGGGATTCATTTTGATACCGATAACGATACCGAGGCCGCTTGCCGCTTTCTGGAGTGGCGTCTGCGCGAAGGCGATAACCTCCCCGGCGCGTTGCAAAAAGGGTTCGAAGCGCTAGATGGCTTCTATACGTTCTTGATGGGGACTGCGACGGAATTGGCGCTCATCCGCGACCCTTTTGCCTGCAAGCCGGCCGTCGTCGCCGAGACCGATGACTACGTGGCGATCGCGTCCGAGTTTCGCTCGCTGGCGCACCTGCCAGGCGTCAAGCACGCAAATGTTTTTGAACCGGCTCCAGAGGAAATGTACGTGTGGAAACGCTAAGCTTTGATCTGGCGCAGGAGAGCCTGCGCAGTGTTAATCAACGCCTGCATGGCCCGGCTGACGCGCTCGCGGGCCGTCGCGTGGAGATCCACAACCCGGATGGGGCCCATAACATTGCGGTTGGCCTGAATGCCCCGGTGGAGGTCACGATTCATGGTCATGCGGGCTATTACGCGGCCGGCATGAATCAGCAGGCGCACGTCCGGATCGAGGGCAGTGCGAGCACTGGGGTCGCCGAAAACATGATGAGTGGTCGGGTCCATGTGGCAGGCTTTGCCTCGAACGGCGCGGGTGCCTCGGCCCACGGTGGATTGTTGGTGATCGAAGGGGACGCAGGCCTGCGTTGTGGGATCTCCCTCAAGGGGGGTGACATCGTGGTGGGCGGCTCAGTCGGAAGCTTCTCGGCTTTTATGGCGCAGGCGGGGCGGATGGTGATTTGCGGGAATGCTGGCCAGGCCCTTGGGGATTCTCTTTACGAAGCCGTCCTGTATGTGCGCGGCACGATCGCGTCACTGGGTGCGGATGCTCAGATCGAGCCGATGACCGAGAGCGATCTTCAGGTTGTGGGTGATCTACTGCGTCAAGCGGGCTTGCAGCACGATCCACAGACCTTCAAGCGGGTGGCTTCGGCACGCACGCTCTATCACTGGAATGCAGATGCTGACCAGGAATATTGACTCTTCATGTCGAGCCTTAGGATGAATATCAAATTGAGCACGACCAGCGCGCCGGATAGTCCGGATTTCTCGGATCGGCAGGCTACGTCTATTTCGCCGAGTTCACCGAACCGGCCGGGCGAAGAATCTGCGTCCTTCGATCGGCAGATTCTGGATTACATCCATCGTGCCTCGAGCACGGGCCTCTACGAAATTCGGGGTCTTGGGGCTAAACGCCGGGTCCCGCATTTCGATGATTTATTGCTGCTGGCGGCTTCACTGTCGCGTTATCCGCTCGAAGGCTATCGAGAGCGGTGCTCCACGAAAACGGTCTTGGGTACGCGCTTCGCGACCAAACCGATTGAACTCGAGATTCCCATTACGATTGCCGGGATGAGCTTTGGCTCCCTCTCTGCAAACGTTAAGCAGGCGATTGGTCGGGCCGCTTCCGAGATGGGCACCTCGACAACGACGGGTGATGGGGGGATGACCAACGAGGAGCGAGACGCCTCGAAGACCTTGGTCTACCAATGTCTGCCGTCGCGTTACGGTTTTAACCCCGACGATTTGCGTCGAGCCGATGCGATTGAGGTGGTGATTGGTCAGGGTGCCAAGCCCGGTGGTGGCGGCATGTTGTTGGGCCAGAAAGTCAACCCTCGGGTGGCTGCGATGCGAACGCTCCCCGAGGGCGTCGATCAGCGTTCGGCCTCCCGCCATCCGGACTGGACAGGGCCCGATGACCTGGCGATCAAGATTCGCGAATATCGCGAGATGACCGACTGGGAGAAGCCCGTCTACGTGAAGGTCGGGGCGACTCGCGTGTTCAACGACGTCAAGCTCGCCGTCCATGCGGGGGCCGATGTCGTCGTGGTCGATGGCATGCAGGGCGGAACGGCCGCGACCCAAACCTGTTTTATCGAGCATGTCGGGATTCCAACTCTGGCCGCGGTCCGCCGGGCCGTCGCTGCGCTGGAAGATCTCGACATGATTGGCAAGGTGCAACTGATCGTGTCGGGTGGTATCCGAACGGGTGCGGATGTGGCGAAGGCGCTCGCAATGGGGGCCGATGCGGTCTCGATTGGGCAGGGCACCTTGATGGCCCTGGGTTGCAACCGGGATGTCTGGTTTGACGATGGTCGACCGGTTGACGCCCGTGCCGATTATGCGGCGCTAGGCGCTGCACCGGGTACTTGCCATCACTGTCACACCGGTCGTTGCCCTGTGGGCATCACGACGCAGGACGCGGTGCTTGAGCAACGCTTGCAACCCGCCTGGGGCGCCAAACATCTGCGCAATTACCTGAAGACACTGACAATGGAGCTCACCACGCTGGCACGGGCTTGTGGAAAGCAAGACGTCCATCACATGGAGCGCGAAGACCTCGTTGCCCTGACTGTTGAGGCCGCCGCGATGGCCCAGGTGCCTCTCGCCGGAACGAACTGGATCCCTGGACGCTGACGGGGCGCTGAGGGTTCAATGTGGAGTCAATGAGGGTTCAACGCGGGTTCAACGCGGGTTCAACGCGGGTTCAACGCGGGTACAAGGACAGCCGGCCAACTCTTCAAGTTCCTGCAAAGTGTTGGTATTGACGAAGGCAATGGCGTCGTCGAACACCACGGTGGCATGGGCCTGTTGCTTGATCCAGCGCTCGACTTGACGAGCCCCCGCTCGAAGATCCTGCGCTAAACGCTCAAACAGGTTCGCCCGCAGCAGGCAGAAGACCGGTTGACCTTGAACGGACCCGTCCGCATGGCGGGTGGCTGCCATGGCGATGTCGGCGCCGTCTTGCAGGAGCCCTTGACCGAGACGTTCGATCAAATTGAACGGAAACCGTGGCGCATCACAGGGCACGATTGCGAGATACGGCGTCTCGCATCGCCCCAGCCCAGCCAATATTCCTGCCAAGGGCCCGGGATAGTTGACGACGGGGTCAATTGGCGCTTCGTTGAACCGATCGGGCCAGACTGGTGTTCCCATCGCTTCGTATTCCGCGAAGTGACGGTTCGCGTTGATCGCGACCTGGCCGACTTGCGGCGAGAGTCTTTGGAGCGCATGGAGCGCCAGCGGGATGCCCAAAAAAAGCTGTAGCCCTTTGTCGATTCCGCCCATTCGACGACCCTGACCACCGGCGAGGATCAGACCGGTGATCGCGGCCGGGGCAATCGCGTCAGTGGTTGGAAGGGGTGCGATGGTTCAATTCCGTTTGCTTCTTGGGGTGATCATATGCTCGATACAATTCGAGCCAAATCATCCGCCACTTGAGTAATAAGCCGTCATGAGCATCGATACCGATCCGCAGGAAACGCAGGAATGGCTTGAAGCGCTGAGGGCCGTCGTCGGGAACGCTGGGCCGCAGCGCGGGCTGTATCTCATTGAGCAGCTTGAGGAGCTCGCCCAGACCTTAGGCATCGACCCGCATATGCAG
>RFPW01000051.1 GCA_009925965.1 Betaproteobacteria bacterium | reverse complement strand
AGCGAGATCGGCACGTTGTTGGTGTCAACGACGCCGCCCAGCGTTGCCGGCACAAAGCGCTTGCTGTTGAACAGCACCAGAGTGCGGTTGCTACCCATCCCACGCAGGTCGATGGACGCGGTGCCGTTCGATCCGTTATTCATGGCCGGGCCGATGGCCGGGTAAGACGAGGGCAGACCCCGGATGAGTTCCTCGACTGCCACTGGCTGCGTAATGTCAATATCGGCCTTGGTGACGACGCTCACCGGACTGCTCGCTTCGTTGACGATGGCTTTCAGCCTTGAGCCCGTGACCTCGACCCGATCAAGGGATTCTTTATTCGCATCCTGGGCGATAGCGGGCAAAGCGCTCAGCGTACCGGTTGCCACCATGACGGCAACGGCCAGAGGGTTGAGTTTGAACATATTGCAATCCAAAGTGGGCTTGGGGGATCTCCTACCCGCTGGTCGTTTTTCCGACCAACGGTTGTTTCAATTACATTATTTTACAAATCGAAATATTTTCGCAATCATTTTCTGCATCCCACCCTGGGGATTTTTTGGCGCAGCGGGTGGCACTATTTGATCAGCCGATTCGGGACCCCAAGTTCGGGGTCTCAGCGCGAAATTTTTCGTTTCGAAGGTGATATGGCGACACAACTCAATCCATTGCTCGAACCCTGGGATACGCCGTTTGAGCTCCCGCCATTTCGGGATATTCAGTCTCTGCACTTTAGTGGTGCGTTTGAACAGGCGATCGCCGAGCACAGCGCGGAAATTGAGGCCATTGCAGACAGTCATGAGCCGCCCGATTTTAAAAATACGCTGATCGCGCTCGAGTCGGCTGGGCAATTGCTGGACCGAACCTCTTCGCTATTTTCCAATCTGGTTTCCTCGCATTCTTCTCCCGAGCTTCGGGCGATTCAACGCGAACTGGCCCCCCGCCTCGCCGCGCATCACGCTGCGATGTTTCTCAACGAAAAACTGTATCGGCGCATCGCTGCGGTGGGAGATTCAGCCGAGGCCCAGCAACTGGATCCGGAAAGCCGGCGCTTGCTTGAGCGCTACCGGCTGGATTTCGTTCGGGCCGGAGCCCAATTGCCGGCGGAGGCCAGAGTGCAATTCGCTGCCAACGCCCAGCGGCTTGCGGTGTGTTTTACCCAGTTCTCGCAAAACCTCCTCGCCGACGAATCGGGTTTCAGTTTGGTGTTGCGCAGTCCCGAAGAACTGGCCGGGTTACCAGGGTTTGTTCTGGAGGCCGCCAAAGCGGCGGCGCGCGAGCGGGGTATCGCGGATGAGAATGCGCATGTCATCACCTTATCGCGATCCTCGCTGACCCCATTCATGACCTTTTCCGAGCGGCGTGATTTGCGCGAGACCCTCTGGCGCGCCTGGTGCAGCCGCGGCGAACACGAGGGCGCGCAGGATAATCGTCCGATCATCCGCGAGATCCTCACGCTGCGACTCGATCAGGCACGCCTGCTTGGGTATGCCACCTTTGGTGAGTTCGCCTTGGCCGACACGATGGCTGGTCGCCCAGAGGCGGTTCGTGATTTGCTGATGCGCGCTTGGCAACCGGCTCGTCTTCGGGCCATCGAAGAGCGCCAAGACCTGGCCGCACTTGCGACCCAGCATACGGGGCGTCCGCACGCGCCAGACGATATCCAGGCCTGGGACTGGCATTACTGGACCGAGAAGGTTCGACAGGAAAAGTTCAATCTCAATGAGACTGAAATCAAACCCTACCTGCAACTTGATCGTTTGATTCAGGCATTGTTTGAGGTTGCTCACCGCTTGTTTGGCCTGAAATTTCAGTTACGCGCTGATCTACAGGGTTATCACCCAAGTGTCAGTTGCTGGGAAGTCACCGACGCAGGTGATACGCATGTTGGTTTATTCCTGAGTGACAATTTCGCCCGCAGCACGAAGCGCTCGGGCGCTTGGATGAGCACCTTTCGCGACCAGTCGCACCTGCAGCAGGAGGTCCGACCGATTGTCGTCAACAACAATAATTTTGCGCAGGCGCCAGCGGGCAAACCAACGCTGTTAAGCCTCGATGATGCCCGGACCCTGTTCCATGAATTCGGACATGGACTGCATGGGTTGTTGTCGCAATGTCGCTTCCCTCGGCTGTCGGGTACGAGCGTGTTGCGGGATTTTGTTGAATTTCCATCGCAGATTCTGGAGAACTGGCTGCTACAGCCCGCGATTTTGAAGGTCTACGCGACGCATTGTGAGACTGGCGAAGCCATGCCGGACGCCTTGATCGAACAGATTTTGAAGGCACAGACCTTTAATCAGGGATTCGCGACAGTCGAGTATCTGGCCTCGGCCCTGGTTGATTTGGACCTCCACGCGCATACCGCACCCGATTCACTCGACCTGCTCGAATTTGAGCAACAAACGCTCAGCGCGCTGCAGATGCCCGGTGGCATCGGAATGCGTCACCGTCTGCCGCACTTTGCACATCTGTTTTCATCAAACGGCTATGCGTCCGCTTACTACGTGTACCTCTGGGCCGAGGTGCTGGAGGCAGATGGATTTGACGCCTTTACCGAAGCGGGCGATGTTTTCGATCAGGCGCTCGGTCAGTCCCTAAGGGAAAACATCTTTTCGGCTGGGAACTGCCAGGATCCAATGCAGGCTTACATGGCGTTCCGTGGTCGCCCCCCCGCGGTCGACCCGATGCTTCGAAAACGGGGGTTACTGTCTGACTTATAGGCGGCTGCAGCGCTATGGGTCTAAGGTCCCCATGTGGACACTCCCAGCGTCATCCATGGGGTCCCAGATTGCAGTTCAACAACGATTCGATCGCCCTCGAGTCGATACGTCAACTGGTCGGTTCGCCTCGGGTTGGAAAGGACGTCTGGGTTAAAGATCGCCACGTTTTCGCCAGCGGGTCTTCGGACGGAGTGAGTTATCAATCCGGGATGGCCTTCTTGGTGAATCCTGTTTCCTATCGACTGGCAGAAAACATAATCTGAAGGGCTCAACAGATCCGGAAATTGTGCAGTCTTGGAACGAAAGTCGAGCAACGCTGCCCGGCAAGCCACCCAGTAAACGTCACGTTCGGCAATGGCCGCTGTCCGTTCACCGCATCGGTTAGTAGGGTACGGTACCAGTGATAGGCCGATTCATAGACCGTTGTCTCAACCGACTCAGACCCGTACCAGACACCGTAGGTACCATCTGAAAAACGGCTTGAGTGCCAATACTTGAACGGCCAGACAATGACACTAAACCACTGAGCTTCCTCAAATGGGCTGCCAATGACCGGTGTGCGTGAACGGTTTCGCGGCCGATTCACCTCGCCTTCAATCTGCAGCGCCAACGACCACTCGGCGGGGTTGCTCGTGAGGTCGTCGAACAAGTCCTGACCCTCGCCCAACGTCACAATGTTTCGGGCGAGATCTTGATGAAGGTCGGCCAGCGCGAGATCTGCGAACAATGAATTTGGCCTGAAACTCATCAGAGGTTTCGTGTGCGCTCCAGATAGCCCCGCACCATGAGCAGCCCGGCAAATCCCCATTCTTTGATCACCTCTACTGGACTCCTATTTTCGAAGGCCCGGTTTCGGGTGGTCATCCATCGATAGGCCAGCTCACGATTCTGAGGGAATAGCAAACGCAGGCTTTTGTGGATACCCAAGAGGTGACCCACCCTTTCGTACTGGTCGCGACTAGTCCCGATCGGTTTTCCCTTTCGATAGTTCGACAATGCGGCACGATTGCTGGTTGCGATGCCGAGCAGTGCCGCTTGATCTTCGGTGCTTAATTTCCAGTGCTCCAGGAGGGTCATCACCATCTTGGCAAGCGCCCCCCGGTCCTCCGTGGTGGTCTCATTGCCTCGAAAATCATGATCGGCAACGGCTTCATGGGCGCCCATGGATTACCCCTTGAAGAGTGGCGTGCGAATATGACTAAGTATAGCGCAGCGTTTGAAATGAAACAAACAATGTTTCATTTCAAACGGAAAGCCAGGGTGCTATGGCCAAATGGCTAGCGCTTAATGACCGCGCTTAATGACCGGATCGTCGGGCCTCTCGGCCAACTTACCCAGCGGTAGCCACAAACTCGTGATTCAAGTGGCTAACACCAAGGATAAGTAGGCTGAGCGTGAAGTTCGGTTTACCGTTGAGTCGCAATAGGCTTAGCCCTGCACCGCCCGCGTTGACGCCTGCGCTGCATATTTGCCCAGCTCAAGCTTGGCGAGTGCTGCGCGGTGCACCTCGTCTGGGCCATCAGCAAAACGCAGGGTGCGGGCGCCAGCCCACATCCCGGCCAGAGGGAAGTCATCGCTCACGCCGCCACCGCCGTGCGCCTGAATGGCCTGGTCGATGATGTCGCAGGCGACATTGGGTGCGACGACCTTAATCATGGCGATTTCGGCCTGGGCGGATTTGTTGCCAGCCTTGTCCATGATGTAAGCGGCTTTCATCGTCAGCAGGCGGGCCATCTCGATCCGGCAACGGGCATCGGCGATGCGCTCGTGCCAGACGCTTTGGGTCGACACCGGTTTGCCGAAAGCCACCCGACTCGTGAGGCGCTTACACATGAGCTCTAGTGCGCGCTCGGCCAGTCCGAGGAGGCGCATGCAATGGTGGATCCGGCCTGGTCCGAGGCGGCCCTGGGCAATTTCGAAACCACGCCCTTCGCCCAGCAAAATGTTGGAGGCGGGCACTCGCGCATGGTCGAAGACCACTTCGCAATGACCGTGTGGAGCGTCGTCGTATCCGTAGACACTCAGCGGGCGCAGGATCTTGACCCCTTCGGTGTCGACGGGCACCAGAATCATCGATTGTTGCGCGTGTCGGCTGGGGTTGTTGGGGTCGCTCTTACCCATGACGATCATGATTTTGCAGCGTGGGTCACCGGCACCGCTGATCCACCACTTGCGTCCGGTGATGACGTACTCATCGCCATCGCGCTCAATCCGGGTTTCGATGTTGGTGGCATCGCTCGAAGCGACAGCGGGTTCGGTCATCGCGAATGCCGAGCGGATCTCGCCCGCCAGCAGGGGCTTGAGCCAACGCTCGCGATGCTCGGGCGCAGCGTATCGGCGCAGGGTTTCCATGTTGCCGGTATCGGGGGCACTGCAATTAAAAATCTCAGGCGCCCATGGGATTTGACCCATGATTTCGGCAAGCGGTGCGTACTCGACGTTCGTTAGCCCGGCGCCGTGCTCGGCTGAAAACTGCGCATGAAATTCAGAATGAGCGCCGCCGGCCTGGCCGCCTGAGGGGTCGGTCGCGGGCAACCAAAGATTCCACAACCCGGCTGCATGCGCCTTGGGCTTGAGCTCTTCAATGACGGGTAGGGGCGACCAACGCTGGCCCCGTGTGGTTTGCTCCGCCAATTCTTCCTCGAAGCGATGCTCCGCCGGGAAGACATGGGTTTGCATGAACGCGCGGACGCGCTCCTGAAGTTCGAGGGCGCGGGGGGTATGTGCAAAATCCATGGGGTTTGAGTCTCTGGTTTGGTTGTTAAATTCGGAATAATTTCAGGATGAACGAGCGGTTTGCCAACCGAGTTCGGCGAGCGGCCTTGCACGCTTGCCCGATTGAATGGCCTCTGCACTCGAGGCGGTACCGTCGACCGCGCGTTTCATGATGCCTTGCAGAATGCCCGCCAACCTGAAGAGGTTAAATGCGAGGTAAAAACGCCAGGCTTGTGCTGCGATGGGGCTACGGCCGGTGCGCTCGAGATAGCGGTCCAGGTAGGCCTGCGCGGTCGGGATTCCGAGCGCTGGCAGATCGAGACCCGACATGCCCCGAAACACGTTGGGCTCGAGGTGCCAGACCATCACGTTGTACGAAAAATCCGCCAGCGGATGGCCTAGCGTCGAGAGTTCCCAATCGAGCACTGCCAGCACCCGTGGTTCATCCTTCGCGAAAATCATGTTGTCCAGGCGGAAATCACCGTGGACGATCGAGGTCTCGTCACCCGCCGGGATGTGGGCGGGCAACCACTCAATTAACGCCTCCATGGCCTCGATCTTTTCGGTCTCGCTGGCCCGATACTGTTTGGTCCAGCGCGCGATCTGGCGTTCAAAATAATTGCCCGGACGGCCAAAGTCACCCAGCCCGATGGCGTTGTAATCCACCTGGTGGAGCGCCGCGATGACTCGGTTCATGTCATCGAATATCGCCGATCGTTCTGTTGTGGAGAAGCCTGGAAGACTGGGGTCCCAGAGAACTCGGCCATCGACATGCTCCATCCAGTAGAACGATCTGCCGATCACGGATTCGTCCTCGCATAAGGCCACCATCTTGGCGACCGGAACGTCCGTGTTGGCGAGACCTTGCTGGACCCGAAATTCACGTTCAATGGCATGCGCCGAAGGCAGTAGTTTGGCGGCTGGACCGGGTTTGGTCCGCATGACCCAACGCTTAGGTTGCCCTGCGCCGGCGCCAGAGCCCCGTGCGGTCACCATATAGGTCGGATTGGATTGCCCGCCTTTGAACTGAGTGACTTCGAGACCGTGTTGCGCTTCTGGAACGTGGGCTCTGGCCCAGGCCTCGAGCGACTCGATCTCAAACCGATGACTATCGGCCATCGGTTTGGTGCCGACGAAGGCGGTGGCTGCGGCAGTTTTGCGCCAGGTCAGGTACTGCATCAGCAGGTTTTCCATCGTCGAATGACGGATGTTGGGCTGAAGCAGATCAATCGCTGAGAGATTCACATGACGGACGATCCAGTCCCGCTCCGCCTCACCCACGTCGAGCGCGTTGATGCATGCGGGCGCCTGTGAGAGGCCACCCATCAGGGTTCGGCTACCTGTCAACGCGTGTGACAACACCACCCGATTGACGCCACCGTGCAGTACGAGCAACACCGTTTTCCAGGTTGAATCCGCGCGCAGGCGGGCGATCGCGGGATGGACGCGGTCCATCAATTCGCCGATGGACTCACCGCCCAGGAACCGGGCCTCTTCATTGACCGTCCCCTCGAACACGCCCAGGAATGACTGACGCAGGTCTTGATCGGCGATCGAGCCGAGATGACCGCCGCGAATTTCTTCGAGCTCGGGCCACGCCTCGACTGGTACTTCTGGATGACTGGCGGCGGCAAGAACGCGCACGGCAGTTTCGACCGTACGGTTCAGGCCGCTCGTGATCACCCGATCGAAGCGGACGGATTCCGTACTGAACAATCGACCGGCCGCGTCCGCCTGCTCGCGCCCTTCTGCATCGAGCGCGATCGTGATCGGGTCGAAGGGTGAACCATCGGGCGCAAAGTAGGTCACGCTGCCGTGGCGCATCAGGTAGATACGACGGCGCTCGGGCGGGGTGAAGTGGAACATTTCAGCGGGCAGGTGAAGATCGGCGAGGCTCGGTAGCGAGTCGGAACGGGCTCCTCATGGGAGCGAGCCCCTCATTCTAGGACAAGGCCGTCATTGGTCCGATCTCGTTCCAGCTTTCGATCTCGCTCCTGATCTTGTAGCAGGCGCCACTGAACTTTACCCGTCCCGGATTTGGGCAGGCTTGCCATGAATTCGACCTGGCGTGGCACTTTGTAGGCGGCCATATGGGAGCGGGCCCATTCGATGATCGCTGATTCATCCACCGCACCGACAAAAGCCGGGCGCAAGACCACGACGGCTTTGACGGTCTCGCCGCGCACCGGATCGGGCGTCGCAATGATGCAGGCTTCATGGATGGCCGGGTGGCCATACAAGAGCGACTCGACCTCTGCGGGCCAGACCTTGAAGCCCGAGGCATTGATCATGCGTTTAAGCCGATCGACCATGAAAAAATAACCATCTTCATCGACCCGACCAAGATCGCCCGTGCGCAAAAATCGCTTGCCATCGATCGTGATGAAGGATTCCTCGTTGGCCTCTGGCTTGTTCCAATAGCCCTGCATGATGGGGGGGCCATGAACGACGATTTCGCCGGTTTCGCCCTGAGGGCATTCGGCGAGCGTGGTCGGATCAATGACGCGTGAATCAACGCCCACGAACGGGATGCCCAGGCATTGTCGTTTCGGACGGTGGGGTGGGTTGAGGTGCGTCGGAGCGATCGTCTCGGTCATCCCATAGCCTTCGACATACGACAGGCCAAGCAGTTGATCCAGGCGGGCGGCGACGGCCTCTGGCATGGCTGCACCACCCCCGTTGATTCGTTGGACGCTCGACAGATCAAAGGTCTCGAGTTGCGGGTGGGCGAGAAAATCCACCACCATCGCGGCGATCATGCTCAGCGCATTGATCCGGTGGCGCTCGATGCAGCGCAGCGCTACCTCGCGGTCCCAGCGCGCCAGCACGACAACGGTCGCGCCGAGGTATAGCGGCCCATTCATGCTGCCCTGCATGCCGGTGACATGAAAAAAGGGCAGGGATGCGAGGAATACGACGTCCTGGTGAGTGCCGAACCACGAGAGCGGGACGACGGCGTTATGCATCACGCTGCGGTGCGTGTGCATGCAACCCTTTGGATTACCCGTGGTGCCCGAGGTGTAGGGCATGACGCAGAGATCATCGGGCTTCGAGGATCGCTCGGTTGCACGCAAACCAGCCGCCAGCGCGCCGGACCAGGGTGTGAAGATGGTCGCTGAAGGCGTCCTGCTGTCTGCGTGCATCCATGCCTGGTCGAGGGGCGCGCGCGGTTCGCGAACGAAGTCCGGGACGTTCAAATCGGTCGGCGTCTTCAGATAGTCTGAATAACACGCCACCACTACGTGCTTGAGCGACTCTGCAGACAGCGGTGCGACCTCAGCCAACAGGTTTTGGGCAACGATTGCAACGGTCGAGCCCGAGTCGCGAACCATGTGGGCCAGTTCCTCGGCCCGGTTCATCGGATTGACCGGAACCACGATCGCACCCGCGCGCAGAATGGCGTAAAAACTGATGATGAATTGCGGACTGTTCTGTAAAAAAAGAATGACTCGATCGCCCGCGCGAACGCCACAAGGTCCTTGCAGATAACCCGCCAGCGCTTCGCATTCGTCCTTGAATTGAGCGAATGTCAGGGTGCTGTCATAGAAAATAATGAAAGGCTTGTCGGGCCACCGCCATGCCGAAATTTCAACGTTGGCGTACAGATCCGTTTCTGGCACTGAAACGATCCGCGGCAGCCCCGGCGGCCAATGCAGCCAATGGGGTGAGTCCGGCAAATTCGGCGAATCCGGCGAATTCTGCAACATGCGCGACTGAGGCTGACTCATGACGATTGTGGACTTCAGATGATGCTAGAGCCACCATCGACGGCGATCGCCTGTCCGGTGATGTGTCGGGCGGCGTCGCTGGCCAGAAAGACCACGGCGCCCTTGAGATCCTCATCCCCGCCGATGCGCCGCAGCGGCGTGCGGGCCATCAACGAATCGGCAAATTTTTCGATCAGTGCGTTGGCCATTTTTGAGGGGAAGAACCCCGGGCAAATCGCATTCACATTGATCCCAAACTCGCCCCATTCTGCGGCTAGTGCGCGGGTGAAATTGATCAGCGCAGCTTTGGACGTGTTGTAGGCAATGGTTTGCATCCCCGGTGGGTTGCCCCGTAATCCGGCAACCGATGCGAGGTTGATGATCTTGCCGCGACCGGCCGGGATCATCACGCGACGACCTACTTCACGCGAGAGGTAAAAAGGGGCGTCGACGTTAAGCGTCATCACTTTGCGCCAGGCCTCATCCGGATAGGTGGCGGTGGGTGCACCCCAGGTCGCGCCCGCGTTGTTCACCAGAATATCGATCGTTCCAAATCTTTCTAGTACGGCATCGACGAGAGGGGCGACATTGGCCGCCTGGCTCAGGTCGCAGGGGACCGCTAAAACCTCGAAACCCTGAGCCTCGAGCCTTGCCTGGGCCTCGGCAAGCTCAGCCGCCTTGCGTGCACAGATCGCGAGCTTGCAGCCCATCTCACCCAGGGCCTCGGCCATTTGCAGGCCAAGACCGCGCGAGGCGCCGGTGACCAGAGCGACCCGTCCAGTCAAATCAAACAAGGCTTTCACGCTCATCAATCCACTCCTCAAAATTCGCGATACAGTTCTAAGACTTGATGAACACGGTATCGTCTGCGTTGCATCGCGGTCAATCGTGGTCAACCCGCCCCTCTCGTTATTTGGATACCCAACATGCAAGCTTTGATGTGTCACGCCTGGGGGCCGATCGATCAACTTCGGGTCGAAGAGGTCGCTGACCCCCATCCCGGACCCGGTCAGGCGGTCGTTGATGTGCACGCCGCATCGGTGAATTTTCCCGATGCTCTGATCGTGCAGGGTAGTTATCAGGTGAAGCCCGCGCTGCCGTTTTCGCCTGGTGCGGAACTGGCTGGGGTCGTGCGTGAAGTTGCAGCGGATGTGACACACGTCAAGCCGGGTGATCGCGTCATTGCATTCCCGGGCTATGGCGCGTTTGCGCAACGGTGTCTGGTCGAGGCAGCTCGGTTGATGCCGTTGCCGGCCGAGATGGATTTCGATACCGGTGCATCCTTCATGCTGACCTACGGCACCTCGATTCATGGCTTGCGTACGATCGGCAAATTGCAGGCGGGTGAAACGCTTCTGGTCCTGGGCGCGGCCGGGGGTGTCGGTCTGGCTGCGATCGAGATTGCGCGCGCAATGGGTGCGAACGTGATCGCGGGCGCGTCGAGTGATCAACGCCTCGAGCTTTGTCGCGCCCACGGTGCACAAACCACCATTAATTACAGCACCGAAGATCTGCGGGCCCGCATTGACGAGCTCACCGCGCGTCGCGGCGTGGATATGGTGTACGACCCAGTCGGCGGATCGTTGGCCGAAACCGCCTTGCGCGCGACGGCCTGGCGCGGCCGTTATTTGGTCGTCGGTTTTGCTGCGGGTGAGATCCCGAAGATTGCGCTCAACCTCGCCCTGCTGCGCGAGCGTGCCATTCTCGGCGTCTTTTGGGGCGACGCGATGCGCCGCGAGCCCGCGCTACTCAAAAACGATATCAAGACCTTGGTTGGCTGGTTCCAGGAAGGCAAGATTCGCCCCGATATCCAAGAGCGGGTCGGTCTTGCTGGCGCGGCCGATGCGATCGCGCGGATGGCAAATCGTCAGGTGATTGGCAAAGTCGTCGTCTTGCCTCAATCCTAAAAAAGAAAATCATGCTCACGATTGAAACCCTGCGTCAGCGGATTGGCGAAGAAATTGCGGTTAGCGACTGGTTTGAGATTGACCAAAACCGGGTCAACCTATTCGCCGATGCGACCGATGACCATCAATGGATTCACGTGGATGTCGACCGCGCGCGCGCCGAGTCGCCCTACGGCGCGCCGATTGCGCACGGGTTTTTGACGCTTTCTCTGTTGGCGCGGTTTTCGGGCCAGTTGTTGCGTGCCGAAGGCGTCAAACTCGGGTTGAATTACGGCCTCGACCGAGTCCGATTTATCACACCGGTGCGGGTGGGCAGCCGCTTGCGTGCGCGTTTTACCCTGACGGGAATCACCGACGTTGAGGGCGGGGTT
>RFPW01000006.1 GCA_009925965.1 Betaproteobacteria bacterium | reverse complement strand
TTGTGGCTGATTTCGTAGGTGAACTCGAACCGCTGGATCAGTCCATCGCGGATCTGCGCGTCCTTGGTGTCGACTTGATACCGGACCAATCCCTCGCCCAGGCGATTGACCGCATTTGAAAGAGGCGTGAGGTCGAGCATCCGATCCGTCCGGTTAATCAAGGGCCGTCAGACCCTCACCCTAACCAGCTTACACAAGTGGTTCTGAATGCGGTACCGTGTCGTCCCGCCGAATTACCGAGTCGAGCTAGATGCGTACCAATGTCGTCATTGTCGGTGCAGGCCCTTCAGGTTTGCTGCTGGGACAACTCCTGTTCAGAGCTGGCGTAGACGCCATCATCGTCGAGCGCCAGACGCCCGACTATGTGCTGGGCCGAATTCGGGCCGGCGTTCTTGAACAAGTCACCCTCGACGTGTTGGCACAAGCCGGCGTAGACAAACGCCTGCCCAAGGACGGATTGCCCCACACCGGATTTGATTTGCTCTTCACCATCGGATTGACCTCGAGGGCCTGACGGGTGGGAAAAAGGTCATGGTCTATGGCCAAACCGAAGTCACCCGGGACTTGATGGAGGCACGCGAAGCCGCGGGACTCACGACGCACTACGAAGCGCAATCGGTGCAAATCCATGACTTTGATAGCGACCACCCAAGTGTGACGTTCGTTAAGGATGGGGTGACGCAAACAATTCAATGCGACTTCATCGCCGGTTGCGATGGCTTTCATGGGGTTTGCCGAGCCAGCGTTCCACGCGAGTCGATTCAGGAGTTCGAGAAGGTCTACCCCTTTGGCTGGCTTGGCGTGTTGGCAGACACCCCTCCGGTCCATGAGGAGCTCATTTACGTCAATAGTCCGCGAGGTTTTGCGCTGTGCTCGCAGCGCAGTCGCTCGCGCAGCCGTTATTACCTACAGGTGCCGCTGACCGACCACCTGGATCAATGGCCGGACGAAGCCTTCTGGGATGAGTTGCGCAATCGTCTAGATCCTGAAGCTCGGGACCATCTGGTGACCGGGCCGAGCATTGAAAAAAGCATCGCGCCGTTGCGCAGCTTTGTGGCCGAGCCAATGCGATTTGGAACGTTATTTTTGGCCGGGGATGCCGCGCATATCGTGCCCCCGACCGGAGCCAAGGGCCTGAATTTGGCAGCGACAGATGTCAAGTTCCTGTCAGACGCCTTGATCGAAGCCTGTATTGAAAAGTCTCACGCTGGCATAGACCATTATTCCAAGCGCTGCCTCGCACGCATCTGGCGCGCAGAGCGATTTTCGTGGTGGTTCACCAGCCTGATGCACCGCTTCCCAGACCAGGGTGAGATCGGTCAGAAGCTCCAGGAGGCAGAACTGGACTATCTCGTTAACAGCGAAGCGGGGTCCCGCACAGTCGCTGAAAACTATGTCGGGCTACCCCTGAATTTTGGTGAGTGACGGGATCACACCCCGTCGCCCCCCATCGCCCCCCATCACGCGCTCAGTTGCATCTCCAGTTGATGGAGAACCTGATAGCAGGGCAAAACTTGGGAGACACTGCCGTTAGGCTCCCGACCTTCGCGGATCGCTGAGAAAAACTCGCGGTCCTGCAACTCGATACCGTTCATCGAAACCGCCACCTGGGAGACGTCGATTTGCTCTTCCTTGCCGGTATACAAATCGTCGTAGCGCGCGAGGTAGGTCCCGGTATCACCGATGTACCTAAAGTAAGTCCCCAGCGGCCCATCGTTATTGAACGACAAACTCAAGGTGCAGATCGCTCCGTTGGCGGCCTGTAGCTGAATACTCATGTCCATCGCAATCCCCAGGGTCGGGTGGATGGGGCCCTGCACTGCATTGGCTTTCACGATCGGACTGCCGGTTTGATAGGCGAACAAATCAACGGTGTGGGCGGCGTGATGCCAGAGCAAATGATCGGTCCAGCTGCGCGGCTGACCCAGCGCATTCATGTTTGAGCGGCGAAAGAAATACGTCTGTACATCCATCTGCTGGATGTGAAATTCCCCCGCGGCGATCTTGTTGTGCACCCACTGGTGACTCGGATTGAATCGACGGGTGTGACCGCACATCGCCACCAATCCGGTTTTTTTGGCGGCCTCCACCACGGCCTCGGCATCGGTCCACCGGTCGGCCAGGGGGATTTCGACCTGCACATGCTTGCCCGCCTGGAGACACGCCAGACTCTGCGCGGCGTGCATCTGGGTAGGCGTACACAAAATCACGGCATCGACGTCCGCCAAGGCAAGGCTCTCCGCCAGATCGGTGGTCACATGCGGAACACCGTACTTGGTTGCGACCTCCCGGGTTTTTTCCAGTTCGCGGCCGACGAGCGAAATCACCTCGACGCCGTCGATCTGCTTGATTCCGTCCAGATGTTTGATACCAAAGGCCCCTGCGCCCGCCAAGGCAACTTTGATCGTGTTATTCATCATGACCCTCTTTTCAATGATCTAACTATTTTCTAGAATGGCATGACCGACAGCTGTGTTCGACGCGGGCACATGATAGAAACGGTGCCTCAGTTTCGGCGCAGGCCCAACGACCCTCCCCTCCTGAATGTCTGACATAGCGCCCCGCGCAATCAACCACATCACCAACTCAATGCCTTCGCTACCGGCTTCGCGAACGTACTCAATGTGGGGGATCCGCGCACACGCCACCGGGTCATTGATGAGCTGGTCAAGCCAGCGATTGTCCCATTCACGGTTGATCAGTCCCGCACGCGCGCCCTGCAACTGATGGCTCATGCCGCCGGTGCCCCAGATCTGCACCTTGAGGTCCTCGTCGTAACTCTCGATCGCCTTTCGAATTGCCTGGCCCAAATTGAAGCAGCGTTGACCGCTGGGCACGGGGTACTGAACTACATTGACGGCAAACGGAATCACCGGGCATGGCCAGGAACCCGTCGCTGGGTCCTGCTCGCCACACATGAGTGATAGCGGCACGGTCAGACCGTGGTCCACATCCATTTTGTTCACAATGGTCAGATCGAAATCCTGCTGGATCACCGACTGCGCAATGTGCGAAGCCAACTCGGGATGCCCCTTCACAACCGGTACGGGACGGGCACCATAGCCTTCATGGGCCGCGGTGCCAATCGCAAAAGTCGGAATCATGTCCAGACTAAACGCAGTTGCATGGTCGTTATAGACCAGCAAAACAACGTCCGGCTTGTGGTCTCGCATCCATCTTCTGGAAAACTCATAGCCCGCAAACAGCGGCTTCCAGTAGTCCTCTTGCGTCTTGCCGAGATCCATCGCTGCGCCGATGGCAGGCACGTGAGAGGTATAAACCGAAGCGGTAATGGTTGCCATATCAGTGCTTCTTGAATGCAGAGCCCTGCGGTTGCCGATGCGCCTGGGCGTCGCCGTCTTCTCCGACATAACGGTTGCCCTCAACCGATCGGCCGCCACGCACCATCATGTTGCGATATTCCTCCTCGGTCATGCCAGTCATTGAACCCGCCATTTGTTGAAAACTCAGGCCATCGGTCGCACCGATTTTGGCCAGAAAGTAAATATTGCCCCCGGTCCGGATACACCAGTTGAGATCGCGAGCCAGTACCGCCAGCTTCTGTTCGTCGGTCATCTCCCATTCGTCCAGATAGGCTCGCTCGTCCGCCTTGAATCGGGTCCGATTTTCAGGCCTCATCAGTGACATACAAAACTGATTGAGCCAGTAGCCCTTGCGGGATTGCTCCGCGTCAAAAATGATGGTGCCCGGCACGTTTAGATACGGTTTATCAAGCGCCATTAGCGCGACTCCTCTGGCCAGTAAAGTCGCATCGGATTGTCCACGAGCAACTTGCGCTGTTGACTCTCGGTGACCGCGATGTGCGGAATGAAGTCCACCAGCAGGCCATCATCGGGCATATGGTCTTTGAGGTTCGGATGCGGCCAATCGGTGCCCCACAACACGCGGTCCGGAAACTCTTCAATGATGCGTTTGGCGAACGGGATCACGTCTCGGTAAGCCTCCTGCTCACCGTTCAGCGCCCTGGGGCCGGACACGGACAAGCGTTCGGGACAACTGACCTTGCTCCAAACGTTCTCGTGCTCGCGCATGAATTTGACGAACAACTCAAACTCGGGGCCATCCACGGGCTGAGTGACATCGGGGCGTCCCATGTGATCGACCACGATGGTCGTCGGTAGCTCAGTGAAAAAATCTAGCAACTCGGGTAAATCGACCGCCTCAAAATAGATCACCACATGCCAACCCCACTGCCGGATGCGGTGCGCGATCTCAAGGAGTTCTTCTTTGGGGGTGAAATCCACCAATCGTTTGACGAAGTTAAATCGGACCCCGCGCACGCCAGCCTCATGCATGTCCTGGAGTTCTTCGTCGGTGACCGAGCGCCGAACGGTTGCCACGCCACGGGCTTTGCCACCGGAGCCGCGCAGAGCGTCGACCATGGCTCGGTTGTCTGCACCATGGCAGGTCGCCTGGACCACCACGTTACGCGCAAATCCAAGGTGGTCGCGCAACGCAAAGAGTTGATCCTTCGACGCATCGCATGGCGTGTACTTTTTCGCTCCGGAGCATAGGGAAACGTGTCACCAGGTCCAAAAACATGGCAATGCGCATCGACCGCCCCAGGCGGCACTTTGAATTGGGGTTTGGCCGGGCCGGCATACCAGTCCAACCAGCCTTCGGTCTTTTGAAATGCCATGTCGCCTCTTGAATCTATCTAATCTCGAATCGGGCTAATCAATGTACTTGAGGCCGGCGGCGGCGAGCGGCTCACGCATGTTGTACATGTCGAGCCCCAACACCCCAGCGGCTAACTTAGCCCGCTTGTCTCCCTCGGCACGCTCACGGGCCTGCGCAGCCTCAAGGGTTTTGGTAGCGCGCGCCGCCGGAACGCAGACAACGCCATCGTCATCGGCCACGATGACGTCACCGGGCGTCACCCACATGCCAGCACATACCACCGGGATATTGACTGACCCGAGCGTTGACTTGATCGTGCCTTTACTGCTGACGGCTTTGCTCCACACCGGGAAATTCATTGTTTGAAGTTCTCTCACATCGCGAACGCCAGCATCGATGATGAGGGCGCGAGCGCCACGTGCCTTGAATGAGGTAGCCAACAGGTCGCCAAAATAGCCGTCGGTACATTCCGCCGTAATCGCGGCGACGACGATGTCGCCCGGATGAATCTGCTCGGCAACGACATGCATCATCCAGTTATCGCCCGGATGCAAAAGCACGGTCACCGCGGTCCCCGAGACTTGCGCCCCCGAGAAGATCGGGCGCATATAGGGTTTGAGCAAACCCACCCGGCCCATGGCTTCATGCACAGTCGCTGAGCCCAAAGCACCCAGGCCATCGGCCGATGCCCTATCCGCGCGGGAGATGTTGCGATAAACAACGCCGAGTTCGTACATTGATCGATCCTTCAGTTCCAATACATGCCGTGCTTGCGTTTAAGGTCTTCCGCACCCGCCGATGCCAGATAATTAAGAAAGCCCTGCACAGCCATTAATCGGTGAGCGTCGTCGGCAATCGCCAGCGGGATGCCGCCAGAGAACGTCGTGATGAATGCGACATCCTCCGGCAATGTGCCAAGCACATCAATGCCTGCAAAACCAATTAGCTCACTCAATTGCTGAAATCCTAATGCGGCTTGGCCACTGGCCACTAGCGACGCCACCGGAGCAACGACCAGACGGCTCTTTAACGCCTCGGCAACGCCCCACCGCGCAAAAAGTTGCTCAAGATACACACCGCTAGGGCCGGTGGAATAGCTCAACGTAGGACTGGCCAGCACAGCGGCTTTTAATGCCGCTTCATTCGCCAAGTCAGGGTGCGGCGCACCCTCTGGCACGGCCACTGCGACCGGTGAACGGACCCAATCCTGCCGGCTGTTGGGTTGCAAATGTCCCGACACCATCAAACGATCGATCGCATCGGCGCGAGCAGCACTAGGTCGAACGGCTCACCGGATTGCACGCGCTTCGCGGCATCGACCCCACCGACTGAATCGATGTGTACAGAAATGCCGGTGGAAAGGCGGTAGGTCTGGACCAACTCGGCGAGCAAGGATTTGGTCGCCATGGAAGAGATTCCACGCAGAACCATGGAAGGCTGTGGGGATTGCATGAGGGGTGAACTGGAATTCAAATCAAAATCTCCGCAACCGCCCGACAACACCTTCAGGAAAGTGGTACACGCTTAAGACAAACAACACCCCCAGCCACAAGAGCCAGCGGTCGGGCCCCATCAGCCCGACGGCCCAACGAAGCACGTCGGCCAGTGGGCCAGTCCCGCCAATCATGGCAACGCCATCCGCAAGCGGCTTAACAAGCGACTGCATTAGCGCCTGCAAATAGTTCTGGGCCAACAGGAACAAGGCGCTGCCGATCCACGCGCCATACATCGTTCCCATGCCACCGATTACGACGACCAGGAGAACGTCGAGCATCAACTCGAACGAAAGTGAGGTATCCGGACCGTTGTAGCGCAGCCAAAGTGCCATGAGCGCTCCGGCCAAGGTCGCGAAGAGCGCCGAAATCACCACCGAAAGCGTCCGGTAAATGACGGTTTGGTAGCCAATCGCCTCAGCTCGAAAAGGGTTCTCCCGAATCGCCTGCAAAACGCGTCCGAAGGGCGAGTTCACAATCCGCAGCAACAGCAAGAAAGCGACACAAACAATCACAAACAGTCCCCAATACGCCAACAAGCGCCCATCTGCCGAAACCGTAAAACCTAAGCCTTGAAGGGGCGTGTCGCGCCATTGAGCCGCTGCACTTAAGACCTCGGGGGTGCGAAAACTCAACCCGTCTTCGCCTCCGGTCCATTCGGAAAGTTGCGAGGCCAGAGTCTGAAACGCACTCGCAACGGCCAAGGTCAGCATCGCGAAAAAGATTGCCCGCACGCGCAGGCTGAACAACCCAATCAACAACGCCAGAGCGAGCGAAGCCGCGATTGACCCGACCAACCCGATCCCAATCGACGTCCAACTCGGGCCCAAACGGCTACAGGCGATCGCAACGCTGTAGGCGCCGATACCAAAGAACATCGTATGCGCAAATGAAACGATACCGGTGTAACCCAAGAGCAGGTCATAGCTCGCTACAAGCAGAACAAACACCAGAATCTTGGCAGCAACCGCGAGGGCCTTGGCACCCGGAAACAAGAGGGGTGCCAGCGCCAGCGTGATCACCAAGGCGATCAAGAGTATTGAAAGTACTCGACTGCGCGGCAGATCGTTCGATAGAAGATAGCGAATCATAATGTTGAATCAGCGAATCTTCGTCACAGGACGCAAGCCCTCAGGGCGCCAGATCAGGATAGCCACCATGAGCGCGATATTCGAGAAAAGCGCGAGCTTCGGCGCCAAAAACCCCGTGTAGTTCCCCATTAAACCCACCAGCAGGGCCGCCACGAAGCTTCCCATGATGGATCCGAGTCCGCCAATAATGATGACAATAAAGATGAGGACGTTAACCTGCGCCCCAATCTGAGGCGTGATCGTCTGCTGATACATCCCCCACAGAACCCCGCCCAGACCAGCTAGCGCACTGCCAGCAACAAACACCCCGATAAACAACCGTCTGACGGGGTAGCCGAGGCTCTCGACCATCTCCCGGTCCTCAACACCGGCCCGCACCAACAATCCGATTTTTGTGCGGCCAAGAATCACCATCAGGACCGCTAGCACGATCAAACCGATCAGAACCGCGAGCAACCTGAACCGTTCGATCGCGGCATCCCCGAGGATGAAGGCCCCCCGCAGGGCCTCCGGCAGCGGTAGCGGAATTTGCTGGGTCCCCCAAATCGATTTGATAAGTTCTTCGATCACGATCATTCCGCCCATCGTAATCAGGATCTGCTTGAGATGCTGACCGTATACCGGGCGCACGAAGAGTCGCTCGAAAACCAACCCCAGTATCCCAGTAGCCGCCATAGCGACCAGAATCGCAACCATCACCGCCGCGATCTGCAAATGCCATTGCGGGGCGAGCAACCAACCGCCCGGCGCACCAAACCCAGTGGGCCCAAGTACCGTTGTTGCGATGAAAGCGCCGGTGGCAATGAAGACGCCATGACCGAAATTAAGAACATCCATCAACCCGAAAACCAGGGTCAATCCAGAAGCGATCATAAAAAGCATCATGCCCATCGCCAGTCCAGCGACCGTGAGCGTTAGCCAGGTTGACGGTGAACCCACCGCGACGAGAGCAAGCCCTGCCAGCAGCGGCACCAGGCCCCACAACAGCGGGTCTACCCTGGTTTGAGGCAGCTTCCAGCTGGATTCAGTGTCTGGTTGGGCCATCATCGTTGCCAAGGGTAAAACCCAGCAATCGGGTCTGTAGTTCGGGGTTCGACACGAGCGCCGACATTGCACCCTGGTGGACGATCCGACCGTTATCCATGACCGCATAAAAATCGCCGAGCCGACGAGCCACCTCAAGGTTCTGTTCGACCAGCAGAATGGTTGTTCCCTCCTGGCGCGCTCGGTCAAGCGCTGCAATCATGGTCTCAACAATGGCGGGCGCCAGGCCTTTGCTCGGCTCGTCGATGAGCAACAAGCGCCGGGGTTCAATCAATGCCCGCGCAATCGCCAGCATTTGCTTCTGCCCACCTGAAAGCGAACCTGCAGGGCTTTGCCAGAATCGTTCAAGCGCCGGGAACTGTTCAAAAATTCGATTCAATCGATCGCGATCGATCTGCGCATCGTTTTGAGCAGAACGGGCGGCAAGCAGCAGGTTCTCGCGCACGGTCAGACCACCGAAGATGCCCATATTCTCGGGCACATACGCAATGCCAAGGCGGGCCACCTCAGACGGTTGCAACGCCGCAAGATCCACGCCTTCGAAATGGATCGAACCGCCGGATCGACGCCAATGCTGCATGATGGTCCGCAGGCAGGTCGTCTTACCAGCCCCGTTGCGACCCAGTAGCATCGTCACGCGCCCGCTCGGCACCTCAAGATCGACCCCGTGCAGAATGTGATAGATGCCAATGTGGGTTTGAACCCCCGCAAGGCTCAGCAATGGGGCACTCATGGGTTTGAGCGGCGCCCGAGGTAGGCTTCCTGAACGACTGAGGAGGCCATCACGGCGATGGGTTCGCCATCGGCAACCAAACGCCCCTCGTGCAACACCACAATACGATCGGCCAACTCCCGGATCACATCCATTTTGTGTTCGACCAAAAGGATCGTCGCATCACCTCGCTGCTTTAACGCGCGAATCAAGTCCAGAATGACCGGCACATCGTCGAGGCTCATGCCGGCGGTCGGTTCGTCAAGCAAATAGACCCGGGGTTGCAAGGCCATCAGAATGGCCACCTCGAGCTTGCGCTGATCGCCATGGGGCAATGCAGCAGCCAACTGGTCTCGCTTTGCAACGAGTGATACCGACTCAAGCAACGCGTCGGCGCGTTCCAGAAGATCCTTGCGGTTGGACCATCGCGTCACAAGGTCTCTGAGTCCGAGACCGAGTCCTGCTTGCGCCTGAACTGCAAGCCGAAGATTCTCATGCACACTCAATTGGGCAAAGAGTTGCGTGAGTTGAAATGCGCGGCCCAAACCGCGACGGGTCCGCATCGGAGCGGACAACGCCGTAATATTTTCACCCGCGAGCCAGACCTCGCCCGCACTCGGCTGCAATTGACCTGAAACCGCGTTGAACCAGGTCGTTTTACCCGCGCCGTTGGGACCCACGATGGCCGTTAAGGAGCCCGCCTCAAAGGCGCAACTGACCTGATCAACCGCCACATGCCCGCCGAAGCGCACGCTCAGTTCGCGGGTTTCGAGGATCGGTGAAGTCATCCCCAGACGGGTTCAGGACCGTCTCAAATGTCGCACTTAACGCCGGTTGCGCACCGGGATCGTCATTTCTTCCGGCTTGATTTCCCGAATTAGCTCGGGAACCCCCCAGGCCAACGCAGGGTCGACTTTGATCCGGAAGTGAAACATCGACTGCATCGCCTGATGATCTTCACGGCGAAACGTCATGCGGCCCTTGGGAGTCTCGAAACTCATCCCTTCCATCGCCGTAATCAACTTCTCAGTATCCGCACTTCCCGCCGTCTTTTTGAGAGCCTCAACCAGTGCGATCCCAGCGGCCATGCCCCCAGCCGTAAAGAAGTCAGGCGGCGACTTGAAGCGCTTCTCGTGTTCCGTCACGAGCCATGTATTGACCGGGTTTTTAGGAATCCCGTAGTAGTAGTAAGTGGCGCCTTCCATGCCAGGTAGATTTTTGTAAGCGGCCATCGCGGGAAGAATGTTTCCGCCCGAAGCGAGTTCGATCCCGAAGCGCTGCGGGTTGAGGTCGACAATCTTGAATGGGTTGCCGGAGCCTGCCCAGATGATGAAGATGACCTTGCGACCCGGTTTGTCTTTGAGGGCATCAAACAAGCGTTGCGCACCCGCTGTGAAATCCGTTGTGGCGGTCGGCAGGTACTCTTCATGAACGATTTTTGCCTTGGTGACTGCTTCGCGGAACGCTTTTGCACCATCGCGACCGAAGGCGTAGTCCTGAGCGAGGATTGCAATCGAAACCCCCTCTTTATCGAGTGCGACGCCGTTGGAGATCGCATCCTGACTGGAGTTACGTCCAGTCCGGAAAATATAACGATTCCATTTGTCACCCGTAATCGCATCCGCCACAGCGGGCTCCACGAGCAGTAGCTTACGGTACTCCTCCGCCACCGGAAGCATCGCCAGCGCAACGCCCGAGGACGTCGGTCCGACTGCAATATCCGCTTTGTCATCGGCGTAGGCTGCTGCCAACTGCGATTTGGCGACGTCCGGTTTGCCCTGGGTATCGCGTTCGATCACCGTAATTTTGTGGCCTGAGACGGTCATCGTCCCACCGGTCGCAAATTCGAGCCCCATCAACAAACCTGTCTGCGTTTGCTTTGCATAGGCCTCGAGCGGACCGGTTTTGTCATACACATGCGCGATACGAATGTCCTGCGCGAGCGCCAGTTCGGTCATTGCCAACGCAGCCAAGCCGAGCGCAGTCACCGCCGACGGTCGCAGTAAACGCTGGATGAAATTTTTGATCGGCATATCAGCTCCCCAATTTCGATGTCGGGGGAGCCTATCGCAAAGACTCATCGAATGCCAAGATTTCGTGAATCGAGACGAGCGAGTTCGACAAACAGGTCCACCTTTGTGGTCCCTGGGTCGCGACGCATTGTGCTCGAAGCTTCAACCCGTGGACCGACCCATTCCCGCAAAGTCTGATCGGCGTCAGGCTGGCGCAAATGTTCAATCAACAAAAATGCGCCAGGTGTCTGGTCTGGCGTGGCTCTAAACCGAGCTTCCGGGGAGGCTTGCAAAGGGTCTCCCGGTTGCGGACATTGGTAAGCACGCCAGCGGCAGGCGCGTTCGGGTGGTCGTTCCAGGAGTTGATCAATCCAGAACTGCAAACGCTCGGATTCAACGCGCACACTAACGATCCAGGCCCCCGAGCAAGCAAGACCACCCACAGCACGCAGCTCCGCGGCCGCGCGCCACATGTTTCGAAAATACGGCATGATCGCCTGAGTTCGCGGGGTCGGCGACTGCAGGGCCTGCCGATAACGAACTTGTTCAAGAACCTCAATCGATGTCAATTCGTAGAAAGTCATAAAACGCGGCGAGGGATAGGCGCCACCTGCGCTGGGAATGGATTCGGCCCGCACCCCCGCTTCAAAACCCGCGATCGCAAGTCGCTCTGGTAAATGCTCGGTCTGGTACCACGACTCGTAATCATTCAAAACTGTTTCATCCAGATCATTCCAGACCGCTAACATCGCTTTCATCATCTTCACCCTGGAGACATTCATGAACTCGAACCGGCATCGGCGCCGTGAACTCTTCCGGCTATTTTCAGCGACCTGCCTGTCTACCGCAGGGTTTGCTGTTCAGTCGCAAAATACCGCGCATGCCCAAGGCGCGGCGCAGACACCGCCTGTCACACCGACCGGTTCACAGCCCGGTTCACAGCCCGGTTCACAGCCCGGTTCACAGCCCGGTTCACCGTCGCCCGCCCCGGTCGACAAGTATCCAACGCGCCCGATCACCCTGGTTGTCCCGCAAACGCCGGGCGGAACGAACGACATCGTAGGGCGCGTCGTTGCGCAAAAGCTCAGCGACGTCACCGGGACATCGGTAATTGTCGAAAACCGGCCGGGGGCTGGCGGAAATATTGGAACGCAAGCCGTTGCCCGTGGGTCGAAGGACGGCTATACGTTGTTACTGACTGTCAGCAGCGCCCAAGCGATTAATCCCGCGCTTTACAAGAATGCCGGATTCGACCCCGTCAAGGACTTCACTCCGGTCACGCTCATTGGGTCAGTGCCCAACGTGCTGGTCGTTCACCCGAGTTTCCCCGCACGATCACTCGACGAATTTCTGGCCCTGGTTAGGTCGAAGCCCGAAAGCACCTTTCAATATGCGTCGGCCGGCAATGGGACTCTGAACCATCTCCTCGGCGAGATGATGAACCAGATGACCAAAACCGAAGTTCAGCATATTCCGTACAAAGGCGTGGCGCAGGCGTTGAATGATCTGTTGGGGGGCCAGGTACCGATCGCATTCGCCAGTGTGCCCTCGGTGCTGCAGCACATCAAAGCCGGCAAATTGGTCGCTTTAGGCGTGAGCTCGGCCAAACGCTCACCGGTTCTTCCAGACACCCCTGCAATCGCCGAAAAAATCCCTGGCTTTAGTGGCACGCTCTGGATTGGGTTGTTTGCGCCAGCGGGCGCTCCCCGGGCCGCGCTGACTCAACTGGAAGCCCATATGGGCCAGGTTCAGGCGGCGCCAGAATTCAAAGAAAAACTGCTCGGTTCGGGCGTTGAACTGGCCTCCGCAACACCCACCGAATTCGCCAATCTCCTGCGCGACGACCTCGCAACCTGGGCGAGAATCGTTAAGACCTCGGGTGCGAGGGTCGACTGATGTGGATTAATCCCGACGTTCTACCGCCGAGGTGCCGTTTTCAAAAGCGACCTCAGTTCTTCTTTCCACCACTTCGCCTGCCCCGTCGTGCCATGGCCTGCGGTCTGGTCGCTTGCGGGAATCAACAACAGTCGGGCATTTGGAATTGGCTTTAATGCCCGTTCCATCACGCCGAGCTCAGGCGGATTCCGTTCATCGTCCGCCGAGTTGATGGCGAGCAAAGTCGCCGTGATTCGATTCAATTTCTCAGTGGGGTTGAAATCTCTGGACGCGTCCCACTGATACAGAAAATCATTTGCGTCACCTTCAAATGGACCGGACAGCCGGCGATCCAGTAGCTGGTCGGCCTTGGCGCGGGTAGGCGCCTGTCGTTGCAGAGACTGCGAACCGCCATTGGTTCCGACCGCATAGAACACAGATGCAAATTGCAGACTACGTGGCTGCTTCACATAGTCGCCGCCCATCCACTCGGGGTCGTTACGAATTGAATCAATGATTAAGCGGCGCATCATCCAATTTCGCCCCGACATTTCAATTGGCATCGACGCCATGGGCACTAGGACATCCATGAAATTTGGATAGGTCAAGCCCCAGACCCAAACCTGCATCCCGCCCATCGAATTGCCTAAAATCAGGCGGACGTGCTTCTGGTTCAAACCCTCTGTCACCAGACGATATTGGGCTAGGACCATATCGTCATAGTTGTACCTCGGAAACTTGGCCCGCATGCCATCCGAGGGTTTACTTGATTTCCCGGTACCAATTGAGTCGGGCAGAATCACGAAATGATTCGCTGCGTCGAGGGGCTGTCCGGGTCCGAACAATTCTCCGCCGAACCCTGCATTCAGCATACCCAACCCCGTGCCCGTCGTTCCATGAAGGATAATGACTGGCTCTCCAGACGGATTGCCGAGGGTGGTGTAACCAATATTCAGACTGGGCACCACTTCGCCCGTATGAAAACGAAAATCCCTCGCAACCCAGACGTCCGTTTTTTGATTTGGGAATTGATTCGGGACGGTCTGGCTGGCGGCAAGTCCTGAAATTACAAAGGCCGCCATCAGCCCAAACGCACGGACGAACCTGCTCAAAGAAAATTCAAGCCACACAGCGCCACCTCGATTGTGTTGAGTCTAGGACAGAGTGCCTGACGATCCGCCCCACAGATCACAACACCCAAGAGTATTGCGGGTTTACCCTATTAGGGTTAACCTTTAGTCTTCGAAAACCCCACGAGGATTGACGATGGACTCCGCGCTCTCCAACCGGTACCCGCAGAACCACGACGCGATTGAACGGATCGCTGCCGCGGCAAAGCAACTGCAGCAACTGGCTCACAAAACAGTGCGCGCGTTACAACGACATCAGCGCAACCGCACGATGCTGCGTAACGCTGAAATCTTCCGCGCCCTAAGCCGTTATGACCACCGACTGGCCGACGACTTCGCCAGAAGCTGATCGTCGGAGGACAGTCGCGAAGCGATCATCAAACGGTCGATCGCGAGACGATCCTTCAGTCGGCGCTAAAACTCACGACGGCGCCGACGTCACGGCGCACTTTGCGCGGCCAATTGCCCGGTGCTGGGCGGCCAACGGCCAATAGCATCACCGGGATTTCGTCGCTGGCCAGTTTGCACTCCGCGCTCACAGCGACGGGGTCAAAGCCGATCATGGCACCCGACGCCAAGCCCTTTCCCTGAGCGGCCAGCATGATGGTCATCGCTACCAGCGCCCCGGAGCGCACCGCTTCGTCGCGCTGGAATTGATCTTTACCCTCATACAGCCCGTTGGCCATTTTGATCCAGCCGTCGTAGGCCGCCTGATCGATCTGCCCACTCTCCAGCATCGGCTTGATCAGGACGGGCAGATCCTTGTATCCGCCGATTTTTCCGACCACCACAAACGTCACAGCGGCATCGCCGACCTTGGGCTGATTGAATGCCGCCGCCTTGAGTCGAAGCTTCGCGCCGGGGGTGTGGACCGCCACGAGCCGCCAGTTTTGCTGATTAAACGAGGTCGGTGTTTGATTGGCAAACTGCGCAAATTCGGTTATTTCGACCACGGACATGACGTGGGATGGATCAAAATTATTGGCGGACGTCCGCTGGTTGATGACCGAAAAAACATCGTTCATTGCATTTCCCTCTGGATAGGTGTGGATAATTCCGGCTCGACCTTACAACGCACCCCGGCCAAACATGAACCTCACTCAATTGATTCGACAAGGTACGCGCCGCCTGATGACGCTCGTCATTGCGTTGCTGTGGGTCATTCCCGCAGTGGCACAAATCAAGCCCGAGCGCACTGATCCGGGTGTGACCGCGAAATCGATCCTCTGGGTCGGCAATAGCTTTTTCTACTACAACAACAGCATGCATAACGTTTTTGGGTCAATCGCACGTGAAGCGATGCCCGGGCAGAATGTTCGCAGCGTCTCTGTAACGATCAGCGGTTCGGGCCTCGACTGGCACGACATGGATTCGCTTCTGCGCCCCGATGGAATCGGTCGCTACTCTTTTGTGGGCGACAACGAGATCCGCATCAACCCGCCAGGAAAGCAGTTCGATGCCGTGATCATGATGGATTGCAGTCAGTGTCCGGTGCATCCCCAGTTAAAGCCCGTCTTTCATCAGTTCGCCCGCAAGCATTCCGAGACGATTGTTCGCAGTGGCATGCAACCGGTCCTGTTCATGTCCTGGGCTTACAAAGACAAGCCCTCAATGACGCAGCCACTGGCGGACGAGTACACCAAGGCCGGCAACGATAACAACGCACTGGTCATCCCTGTCGGCTTAGCGTTTGCGTGCGCTATCAGTAAAGCCCCTGAGCTTGAGCTCTATCAAACTGACAAACGACACCCCAGCGTTGCGGGGACTTATCTTGCGGCCTGCACGACCTTTGCGGCCCTCTATGGGAAATCCCCCGTTGGCGTGCGCTTTGATGCGGGCTTGGGCGCTGAACGTGCGGCGATGCTGCAGCAAACCGCGTGGGAAACCGTGCAGGATTATTTCAAGCGCTGATGAACTCAGCCCCAACGGGCAAATTTGACGACAAGCGCGGTGGAGATGCCATACACCGCCATGCCGGCTCCGACGAGCGCAAAGATCATCCATGCCGGCGACTGCAAGTGGGCCAGCAAGGCACCTCCCGCGGCGACTACCACCAACCGCGACATGCCCGCGAAGACCGGCCCGATTGCCCTACCCGCGCCCAGAGACGAAAAATAGAGCGACAAGCCGAGCCCAAAAAAACCATAGAAGGGCCCGGCCCACTGGAAGTAACTCGCCGCGGACTGCAATACGGAAGGTTCCTGGGAATAGAGCGAAGTCCAGAGGTCCGGGGCCAGCATGACGATGAGGCCCAATACGCTCAAGACGGCGGTAGCCAACAGGGCGGCAGTCCAGGCAGCCCTGCGGGCGCGCGCGATGTTGCCAGCACCGATCGCCATACCAACGATTGGCACCGACGCCACCCCGATGGCAAACACAATTGGCACGAGAAGAAACTCCAACCGGGTCCCAATCCCATAACCGGCCAGGGCCTGTGTACCGAACTGGGACACCAGGCGAGTCAGAATCAAGATGGTCGCTACCGTCATCAATGGCGAGATGCAAGCCACCGCCCCGACCCGCAAGATATCCAATAGGTTTTTACGGGTAACTGACGTGCCGAACACATTGAGTTGAATCCGCCCCCGACCGGATGCCAGGTAACCCCACAAAAACAGCGCGCCACCCAGATTAGCCAAAACGCCGCCTGCCGCCACGCCATGCATTCCCCATTGCGGCAATGGTCCCCAGCCCAAACCCAGCGCGCCGCCGAACAATAGCTGCGCCAAGGCCAGCACAAAGAGCGTCACCGAGGGCACGCGCATGTTCCCGCTACCCCGAATCACCGAGGACAGGATGTTCACGGTCCAGACGAAGATCGAGCCCAAGAAGGCCACTTCGCAATACGCGAACGCCTCGGTCAGTGCCTCACCCTTCCCGCCCAAACTTGACATCATGAAGCGTCCCGAAAACAACATGGCCGCCGTAAATGCGGTGCCGAACGCAATGCCAATCCAAAGGGCATGAACGGCAAGCACATTGGCTCGATCGAAATCACCGGCTCCCAAGGCTCGGCTAACGGCCGAGGAAACGCCGCCCCCCATCGCCCCCGCCGACATCATGGTTTGGAGCATTACAAAAGGAAACACCAGTGCCATGCCAGCGAGTGCTGGCGCACCGAATTGCCCGACGTAACTCGTCTCCGCGATTGCGGCCAACGCGGTTGCAACCATCGCAACCATGTTGGGTAACGAAAACCGCAACAGCATCGGCAGAATCGGGCCGGTCAACATGAATGTCGTTCTTGGTGACTGAGGAGTGATGGATCATCGCTCAAAGCAAGGCCCCAGCCTGATTGATCCCGCGCGTGGCCCGCGACCACCACTGCGAAAAACTTGCGCAGGGTCGCTCCACAACTGGAAACAAAGCCGGCGCCGGGTCCAGGTCGACCTGCCATCCCGGCAGGTGCGGATCTGCGACGGATCGCACGCCTGAAGCCCCATCCAACAACGCACCAAGGCTTTCCGTGTCCATGAACCATCGGTGCGGCGTTAGCTCCGCCATTGCAGCGTCCACCCAGCGCCATCGCGCTTCGGACCAAGGCCAATCGCGGTGATATTCACGGGGATAAACCCCGATGATGATATGTCCGTCGGCGAGATCCGAGGGCGGCGGGCGCAGGGCCCAAGGGTGAACAATCCAGACTGTTCGCCCTCGCACCGACAACGCCGAGGCGGGATCGGGGGTATCAAGTGCGAGATCCATACCCAGCCCCACCCCCAAATCTGGCGGTGGACTGTGCAACAGAGGTGGCTCAACGATCGAGCCCTCATGACCTGCCATCGTCGGCATCTTGATCGATTGCGGTCGCGTGGTCCGGGCCATTTGCTCTAATTCTTCATACGAACGGTCAATTACCGTTCCAAAACTGTGCCACTTGGGTGGGGCGAAGCGCGCGACGTTTTCAGCGTTGAACAAGTACGGCTTGTGACTACCCGTGCCCGCGACCCATTGCCAGCTCAAATGATTGCTGGCGAGATCCCCATCCAGAAGATGCGCCACAAGCCAGTCAGCGCCGGCACGCCAATGCACTTGGCGGATGTGTACGACATAGCCTGCGAGCCACAAGCGGGCGTGATTATGGATCGTTCCGGCGGCATAAAGGGTGCGCACAGACTCGTCAATGACCGGTACTCCGGTTCGTGCCTGCCGAATATCGAGAGGCACTTCCCGCGCATAGGCCTCCTCGGGCAGAGGTCCGGGATGGATCGATTGAAAAATACCTGTACCCCGATGGAGCCAGACATGGCGGTAGTACTCGCGCCAGCCAAACTCGTACACCAGTTTGTGATCGATCGGCAGGCGATCACGACTGAGTACATCACGCAGGGCCTCCCTTAGCGTGACCAAGCCGTGGGTCAGATAAGGCGACAGGCCGGTGGCAGCCCCGTCGAGATCGTTACGCGTACGCGCATATTCGGCAGGCCGTACCCGGCCCACGCGCTCCATTGCAGAGGCACGGGTGGGTTTTAAATTTTCGTCACCGAAGGTTTTCAAGAGGGGGTTCAGAGAGGGTTTTCCTTGATATCACCCACCAATGATGGCTCATACTATGAAAGGTTCACAATGGAGAGACATCCAATGCCAACGGTCAAACATTGTCTTGAGCAAAAGCCCAAGGCCATCCATTCAGTCAAGTCCACCGATACGGTGCACGCCGCCCTGCTGCATATGAAGGAAAACCGCGTACGCGCTATGCTTGTGATCGACGATGGCCATCTGGCCGGCATCATTTCGCAGGGCGATTGCGCCATCAAGGTCCTATTGCCCGGGCTAGACGCGAAGCTCACCGTCGTGGGCAACGTCATGACGGCGAACCCGATTACCGTAGCACCCGCAGATGATCTGGATCATTGCATGGGCATTATGGCTTCTCGCCACATTCGCCATCTGCCCGTCACCGACGGCGATCAAGTGGTCGGTGTCGTGTCCGTGGGCGATATCGTCAAGAACGTGATTGAGCAACAAGGTGTCCAGATTAAATATCTTGAAACCTACATCCGCGGTCACGGCGCCTGAATGAAGACCGTTGTCCTCAACGATGCAGGTCTCTCACTGCACGTTGAGGTTCAGGGAGAAGGCCCACTCATCGTTTGTGTTCATGGTTGGCCCGAACTGAGTTATTCGTGGCGGCATCAGCTCGCCTATTTTTCCGCCCGCGGTTACCGGATCGCGGCGATGGACGTTCGGGGCTACGGCAACAGCTCGGTGCCCTGGGCGGTCAACGCTTACTCGATGCGAAATTTGTGCCGCGACGTCGCGGCGGTTGTCACCGCCCTGCTCGATGCGCCCAGCGGTGCGCCCAGCGATGGCCCGACGAAGCCTTATACCCAGCACAAGGCCATTTTGTTTGGTCATGACTGGGGCGCGCCCATTGTCTGGAATACCGCCGTTCTGTTTCCTGAACTCATCGAAGCCGTGGCGGGTCTGAGCGTTCCCTTTGTCCCGAGATCATTTCTGGAGATTGCGGCTGAAGTTTATCGAGACCGCTTTTTTTATCAGTTGTATTTTCAGGAGGAAGGTCGCGCCGAGGCCGACTTCGAAGCTGACGTCGGAGTCGCCTTGCGCAAGGTCTACTACGCACTCTCAGGCGAAGGCCTGCGCGATCCGACCGTTTATAAAGCGATGCGTCACAAGGGCAAGTCCGACGCTCTGCTGACCGACCTCGTCGACCCGGTTCCCTTCCCGCACTGGCTCACGCCAGAAGACCTCACGTTCTATCAGACGACGTTTTCTCGAACCGGTTTTCGCGGCGCCTTTAATCGTTACCGCGCGCAAACGCTGGACGTTACCGAGCTGGCGGACATCGCCGGCCTACCCGTGACACAACCAGCCTGTTTTATCGCGGGCGCTTTAGACCCTGTGCGCACCTTCGTACCCGGAGTCGACGCCTACGCCAAGGCAGGTGCTCATTGCCTGGACTTCAGGGGCGCCACCATCCTGCCCGATATCGGGCACTGGGTTCAACAAGAAGCACCGGCAGCCACCAACGAGGCGCTAGCCGCCTTCCTCGCTGGTTTGTAATTACCTCGTCGGGTCACTCAGAACCGAGCACGGCTGCTGCGCGCTCGGGCAGGATCGAGTCAGCTATGATTTCGCCATGAAGATAGACCAAACGCAGCCCGCTCAAACGCAGCCCGCTCAGACGCAGCCCGATCCGTCGCTGCGACATTCGGACAACTCAGTCCCGCTCGACGCCATCATTATTGGCGCAGGGTTCTCTGGCATGTACCAGTTGTACTGCCTACGCGAACGTCTTGGCATGAGGGCTCGAGTGCTTGAAGCAGGTCACGGAGTCGGCGGAACGTGGTTCTGGAACCGGTACCCCGGGGCACGATGTGATTCCGAAAGCCATTCCTACATGTATTACTTTTCGAAAGATTTGATCGACGAGTGGGAGTGGTCCGAACGCTATCCCCAGCAGCCTGAGATTTTGCGTTACCTGAATCACGTTGCGGATCGCTTCCACTTGCGTGACGACATTCAGTTAGACACCCGCGTTCAATCCGCCAGGTTCGACGCGCACCAGCAACTCTGGGTCGTCACCACCCAGCAGGGCGCCGTATTTACTGCGCGATTCTTGATCACTGCAGTCGGGTGCCTCTCGAGCGCCAACATCCCGAACATGCCGGGCTTAGACTCGTTTGGTGGCAACTGGTTTCATACGGGGCAGTGGCCGCACGAAGGCGTTGACTTTAGCGGCCAGCGCGTGGGTGTCATTGGCACTGGATCAACCGGGATTCAGGCGATCCCAGTCATCGCCGAGCAAGCAGCTCACCTAACCGTATTCCAGCGCACCGCAAACTACAGTATTCCCGCGCGAAATGCGCCGCTCACGCCCGAATTCAAGCAGTACGCGAAGCAGAATTCGGACGAAATTCGGTACACCATGAACAGCAACACGAACGCCCATCCGTTCAGGATCGCCGATCGTCGCGCAGCGCAGACCGAAGAAGCCGATCGACAATCCATTTATGAGGCCGCCTGGAAAAAGGGGGGCCTGCAGTTCCGCGCGACCTTTGACGACCTGCTGCTTGATGAGGCGGCCAACGCAACCGCTGCCAATTTCATTCGGGAAAAAATCCTCGCCACGGTGGCCGACCCCGTCAAAGCGGAAATTCTCAGCACCATCGATCACCCATTTGCGGCGAAGCGCCCGCCGATCGATTCGTTTTATTTTGAAACCTACAATCGAACCAATGTCGATCTGATTGATTTGCGTGCGACGCCGATTGAGCGGATCACCGAACGTGGGGTCCAGACCTCGGCGGGAGAGGTTGAGCTCGACATCCTCGTGTTTGCGACGGGTTTCGACGCCATGACGGGTTCACTGTTGAAGATCCAGATTGAAGGCAAAAACGGGCGAACGCTCCAGGAAGAATGGCGCGCCGGACCACGAACCTATCTAGGCCTGCAGACCCCTGGGTTTCCGAACCTTTTCACGATCACCGGCCCTGGCAGCCCATCGGTTCTGTGCAATCTGCCGCCGGCGATTGAGCAACATGTGAACTGGATTACCGACTGCATTGACCACCTCCGACGCGAGAATCTCAACCTAATCGAAGCCAACGAAGACGCGGCCAACGACTGGGTCGAGGAAGTCAACGCCGCTGCCAACGCGACCCTGCTGGCGAAGGTTAAACACTCCTGGTACCTGGGCGCGAACGTTCCAGGTAAGCCGCAGGTCTTCATGCCCTACGCGGGGGGGTTCGCGCGCTATATCGACATTTGCAACCGGGTCACCGCGAACCACTACGAGGGATTCACGCGTTCGCGTTGATCAGACCGTGCGCAGGCGCGCACCCCGTGATCAGACCGATAAGTAACGCTGCTTGATGTCGGCGTCAGCGTTCAGCTCTTTAATGCTGCCGACGAACACATTCGTGCCGCGGTCGATGACGACCGCACGGTCGGCAAGGCCCAAACAGAACTGAAGGTTCTGTTCGGCCAACACAATCGTCTTGCCCAGCGCGCGCAGCGTTTCAATGAGATCACCAATGCGTTGAACCATGATCGGAGCCAGTCCCTCACTCGGCTCATCGAGTAACAACACATTTGGATTTCCCATCAGCGCCCGCCCGACTGTGAGCATCTGCTGTTCACCCCCCGACAACTGTCCACCCAGACGATCTTTTAGGGGCGCTAACAACGGCAACATGTCGTAGATTCGTTCGAGCGGCCAGTCATCAGAGCCACCGGGGCCACGTTTGATCGCAATCTCAAGGTTGTCTTGAACGGTCAGGTCAGGAAAGATCTGTCGGTCTTCGGGCACATAGCCAATGCCGGCGCGGGCGATCCGATGCGCGCCCACCCCCAGAATCGCCTGACCGTGGAGCCTGATTTGCCCCTTGCGCGTTTCAATGACCCCGGCAATGGCCTTCATCGTGGTGCTTTTACCGGCACCGTTTCGGCCAAGTAGCGCCACAGTTTCGCCTTTGTGCACCTCAAAGCAGAGGCCAAACAAAATCTGACTGGTCCCGTAGAAGACATCCAGATCCGCAACTTGCAAAACGACCTCAGCCACCGTGAGCCTCGCGGGGAGTCCCCAGGTAGGCTTCGATGACCGCTGGGTTATTGCGGATTTCATCGGCATTGCCCTGTGCCAATAGCTTGCCGTAGCACAGCACATGGATCGTCTGGGAAATGCTAAAAACTACATCCATATCATGTTCGATCAGAACAACGGTCAAGCCACCCTTCTTCCAGAGTGCATGCACTGTCTGGATCATCTGCTCCCGCTCCTCAGGCCCCATCCCGGCAACCGGTTCGTCAAGCAGTAGAACTTTAGGCTCGAGGACCAGTGCGAGTGCCATGTCCAGAAGCTTTTGATCTCCATGCGAGAGATTGCCGCTGATCACGTGAGCCTTGGAAGCGAGGCCTAGTTGCTCCATGATGGCCCACGCTCGGTCGTGGGTCTGGACCAGGGGAAATCGGCCATGCATTTGCAGCGATCGCCCCAACGTCGACAGTAGAGCGCCCCGGAGGGACTCTTCCACCGTGAGTGACTTGAACAGTTTGGCTACCTGAAAGGCACGGCCGATTCCTTTGCGGACAATCTCTGTATCGCTCAAACCGACAATGTTTTCGCCGTTCAGAATGATCTGACCTGAATCTGGCTTCAGGGCCCCCGAAATCAGATTGAAAAACGTCGTCTTACCCGCACCGTTGGGCCCAATCACGGCGCTCAGCGAACCCGCTGGAAAATCAATCGACACGTCGGCCGTTGCGACGACACCGCCAAACGACTTCCGGAGGTGCTCGACTCTCAGCACGGTCAATCCCGGATACGCGCAGCGGGAATACCGCCATAAGTGGTCCAGGTCGAACCCACCAGCCAACCCGCATCGACGGGCAGATTGACTCCGGTGATTGCGCGAGCGGCATTGGAGAGCAGGAAGCCGACGACATCCGCCACTTCGGCCGGGTCGACCATGCGGCCCATCGCTGCTTGCGAATTCAGATCATCCGGATTTCGATCGCCGCAATCGATCGCAGCCTGGAGGGCCTCCGTTAGGGTGTAACCAGGGGAAACCGCATTCACACGAACGCCTGAACGTCCCCATTCAGCGGCGAGGCACTCGGTGATTGCGACCACCGCTGCCTTCGCGGGCGCATAGGCATGCAAGGGAACCGACCGTGAAGCCGTGATCGATGCGATGTTGACGATAGCGCCCGAGCCTCGCCGCGCCATTGATTCACCAAACACCACGCTGGATAGGTAAGTGCCGCGCTGATCGACGGCAATCACCCGATCCCAGACCGCCATAGTCAGTTTCTCCGGGGGTAGTCGTTGCTGCAAAATTCCAGCACTATTTACTAAACTCTGCACTGGCCCATGTTCGGCCTGAATCTGGTCGGCTAGTTGACGTAACCGAGACTCATCCGTGACATCGCCCGCGTACACAGCATCAACATCGACCCCTATCTTGGCTGGATTCCAGGCCCCCGGCAGATCAATGACCACGACCCGATCACCACGCCGGACGAGGTGCTGAACGCAGGCCGCACCGATCCCGCTAGCGCCCCCTGTCACCACACATAACTCAGATTGTTTCATCGCTGCTGTTTCGCCCAGAGTTGCCCAAGAAAATCCATCAAGCCCCGCTTGAATCCCAATGCAAATAGAAGGACCACCAGTCCGAGTACCAACCCGTGATATTCGGTCGTACGACTGATCGCGTCATTCAGAAGCAGCAACACAGCCGCGCCAACCACCGGCCCAATGAATACCTGGATACCACCCATCATGATCATGAAGATCGCCTCGCCCGACATGGTCCAGTAGCTAAAATCGGGAAAGGCTCCAGAGACGAACAAGGCCATGATGACCCCGCCCATTCCCGCAAAGCAGGCAGCCAGAACAAACGCTGAGAGCTTGACCCGCCAAACGGCGATACCGAGGAAGCGGGCCCGATCGGCGTTATCACGCACCATGCGCAAGGTATAACCAAAGGGCGACTGCAAAATCGCTCGCATCAACCAGAGCCCTACGACCGCCATCACGCAGGCAAACCCATACAGATGCACCGGATCCGCGAGGTTGAGACCCAGGAACGGCGGGCGCGGAATGCCACCGGTCAGACCCTGGTCGCCACCCGTTAACGTGGTCCAAGTCAGAATAATGCTATGCAAAAACATCTGGAACGCAAGCGTCAGGAACGAGAAATAGATCTCCTTGAGACGGACGCAAACGGCGCCCACCAACAGACCAATCACGGCGCTAAAACAGAGTGCAATCAGAAGCGCCTGAGGGATGCTGGCCCCGGTCTTTTGCAAGCTCAGCGCGAAGGCATACGCACCACCACCAAAAAACATCGCGTGGCCAAATGAGACCATCCCGCCGTACCCAACGAGAATATTGAGCGAGGTCGCCAAGAGTCCGTAGGCCGCGAGACGGATGCCAAAATCGAGCGCGATTCGCGACGAGGTCAAATAAGGAACTGCCAGCAGAGCCCCTAAGGCAATCAGTGCCCACAAAGTATCCCGCCCCAGACTGGAGCGGGCACTGGCCGCGCTCATCGCGCTGCCTTACCCAGCAAGCCGCTGGGCTTGACGATCAGGATCACGGCCATCGCAAAGAACATCGTGCCCTCTACAAAGAGCGGGAATCCGATCGAACCAAACGAGCGAATTAAACCGATCAGGAGCGCGCCAACCAGAGCCCCACTGACGGATCCCATCCCACCAATAACGGTCACGATGAACGATTCGATCAGGATCGAAAAGCCCATGCCGGGCGACATCGAACGCACAGGTGCGGCCAATCCACCCGCCAGACCCGCCAACATGCCGCCGAAAGCAAATACGCCGGCATAGATCAGGCTGGTATTTAAGCCCAGCGCTGAGGTCATCGAAGGGTTGTGGGCAGCCGCCCGCACAATCTTACCCATTCGAGTCTTGCTCAAGATTACCCACAACAGCAGAGCAATCAACCCAGCAGCGGCCATCAAATAGAGGTAAAAAATTGGCACCACCCCACCGCCAATCAGGAGCGGTGGCGCCTGGAAGGCCTCTGGCATCCCCATAGACTGAAAGTTGGGCCCCCAGACGATCTTGACGACATCGTCCAGAATCAGAATGAAGGCATAACAAACGAGCAACTGCATCAGGACGTCGGCGTTGTAGACCCTTCGCATAAACAAACGTTCGAGTAAGAGCCCAAAAAGGCCAACGCCGAGACCCGCGACCACGACCGAGAGCGCGAAATTTGCACTCAACCGGTAGGCTGAAAGTGCGAAGTAAGCGCCCAGCATGTAGAACGAACCATGGGCGAAATTGATGACCCCGAGGACACCGAATATCAGGGTCAAGCCCGCCGCCACCAGAAACAGCAATGCCCCGACAATCAGCCCGGTGCTTGCCTGAGTCACGACACAAGAGGCCGAACTCAGGCAATCAATCAGCGCAGCAAGGTCCACGTCGACTTGCGTTCAGCGGCGGGAAGACGAACAAGCGATCAGACGATCAGACGATTAGGCAAAGCCTTTACGTTTCTTCCATTCAAGTTCGAGTTCAGTGATGAGTTTCCAACTGCCGTTGACGGGGTTGTCCATGAAGGGCTCGACCGTGTCAAGGGCCCCCCAACTCACCGCGTAGTCCACCACTGTATTGTCCTCAGCGCGCATGGTGAGCTTACCGTTGGCACCAAACGGCGAATCGATCGTCAACCCCCGCAGGGCATCGGCCACCTTCTTGGAATCGGTGCTGTTGGCTTTTTTGATCGCTGTCGTCAGGAACTGCATTCCGGCTGCATTCTGCCAGGACCAATTCAGCGGGAGTTCTTTGAAGCGGGCCTGGTAAGCGTTACACCAGGCGATGTTGGCGGCAGTTGCCGGAACGTTCTTGATATAACGATTACCCGAATGCAGGTTGCCCGGCACGCTCTTCACAGCAGTCAGGACCGCGTAATCCGCCATATTCACAGCGAAAAATTGTCGGTCTTTGAACAATGCGTAAATGCTGGCCTGATCGATGAATGAGGTCAGATCCCCGCCCCAGACGCACGAATAGATTGCCTGTGGGCGGCCCTGCAGCAAGCGGGTGATTGACTCGCTGTAATCAGGCTGAAAAAGCTTTGGCCAGACCTCGCCAGTCACTTCAACGTCTTTGTTGAAGTACTTTAGATATTCAATAAATTCAGCCGTGGTGTCACGACCATAGGCGTAATCAGGCGATACGGTCATCCACCGCTTCAAGCCCTTTTCTTTAGCCACCTGGGCCGCGTAGGCGCCGCCAACCACCGCATCATGAATCCCCTGTCTGGCGCAACGGAACGCAGTGGCTTCACGGAGTTTGGGATCTGCTGTCAGCGACGAGGTTTCGGAACATGTGTGAATGACCAGAACCTTAAGATCGCGCGCAACCTCGTGCACCGCAAAGCCGCCGGACGATGCCTCACCATCGAACAGCATTTCACAGCCTTCGGACGTCACCAACTCGCGCGCGACTCGCGCCGCCTCCTGCGGCTGGCCCTTTGAGTCCCGGACCACGAGTTCAATCTTGCGACCGCCCAACCCGCCAGCCGCATTGAACTTCTCAACCTCCATCGTTGCCGCGTTGACCGAAGCATTCCCCAGCATTGCCACCCGACCTGAAAGGATCGTTGGCATCCCGATCCGGATTGGTTTGTTCTGTGCCAGCGAAATCATCGGTGCACCCAAGGTCGCAAGGCCTGCGGCACCTGCGCCTTGAACCAATGCGCGACGAGAGGGATTAAGACGTGAAATTTCCTGGGTCATTGTTGGGTCTCCTGTGTGTCCTGTGGGATTCTGATTTCTGGCGTCATTGCACCCCATTTCCACCTCGAAATTAAGGGGTTTCGCGAAAATCCGGGTTTTCCTGAGGCCTCGTGTCGCGGTGCTACCCGCATTGTGCAAATTGCAGCCGCAGCCATTCGACGACATCCCGATTCGCCCGCTGAGCGAGCGCAGTCGAAGGTGCCAGGGTGTCAAAGCCATGCGGCGCGCCCGCATAGACATGGAGCTGGACTGAGACACCCGCATGGCGTAGCCGGTTTCCGTAGTCAATGTCCTCGTCCGAGAAGCCATCCAATGCGCCAACCGAGAGGTAAGTGGGCGGCAGACCCCGAAGATCTGTTGCACGGGCAGGTGCCGCGTAGGCTGGCACCTGGTCGCCGGTGAGACCGCCGAGATAGCTGTCCCAACCATATCGATTCGCATTGGGGGGCCAGACCGGATCATTCCAATGACTTGAAATAGTAGCTTGGCGATCATCAATCATCGGGTAAATCAGGAGCTGGAAGGCCACCGCCAGTTCGCCGCGATCCCTGGCCAATAGCGCCAGACCTGCCGCCAGTCCCGCACCTGCGCTTGCGCCGCCAATACCGATCCGCTTCGGGTCAACACCGAGCTGTTCGGCGTGGTCGTGCACCCACTTCAGGCCCGCATAACAATCCTCGAGAGGCCCCGGATATTTGTTTTCCGGCGCCAAGCCATATTCGACCGAGACACCAACGCAGTCGATCTGGGAGCACCAGCGATCAAAGCGCGGATCGTCACCGAGATTTCGTCCGA
>RFPW01000050.1 GCA_009925965.1 Betaproteobacteria bacterium | reverse complement strand
CATCCTGATGTTTAAGCGCCTCATGTGCAAAGCCAAACCGCTGGGCCTTGTACTTGGCGACCTGACGGTCAAGTTTGTCGATCAGTTCATCGATAGACGCGTAGAGATCGGGGCCCGAACACTCGGCGAACAGGTCGCGCCCCCGAACATGCAAATTGACTTCCGCCTTTTGGACCAGTTTGTCGACCGAAACAATGACGTTGACGTCGATCACCTGATCAAAATGTCGTCGGATTCTTTCGAGCTTGCCGGTGATGTACTGCCGCAGTGCCGGGGTGACGGCGACGTGGTGTCCGCTGATGGCGAGGTTCATGGTAATCCTCCTGCTTGCACGGGGTCAGGCCGGGATGGCTGACCCTCGGATGGCGTCGGCCTGGTGGCGAAATCTGGCTAAATGAGTGTGGCAGAACGGGGTCGCATCACAACGCCTTGCGCTGGGTGACCGCCGGGATCCGAAGGGATTCGCGGTACTTTGCGACCGTTCGTCGGGCCACAACAATCCCCTGCTCGCCCAGCATTTCGGCGAGCCGGCTATCGGACAACGGTTGCCGGACGTCTTCCGCCGCGACGAGTTGTTTGAGGAGCGCGCGAATTGCGGTACTCGATGCTGCGCCGCCCGTGTCGGTGGCGACATGGCTGCCGAAGAAATACTTGAGTTCGAACGTGCCGGTCGGGGTCAGCATGTACTTTTGCGTGGTGACACGGGAGATGGTGGATTCGTGAAGTCCCAGCACTTCGGCAATCTCCCGCAGGACCAGAGGCCGCATGGCGACCTCGCCATGGGTAAAAAATTCGCGCTGTCGTTCCACAATTGCCTGAGCGACCCGCAGGATGGTGTCGAAGCGCTGATGGATATTCTTGACCAACCAGCGCGCTTCCTGCAACTGCATTGAAAGGTTGCTAGGGCCCTTGTTGCGGCGCAGGATGCGGGAATACAGATCATTGACCCGTAGACGCGGCATCACGTCGGGGTTGAGCGCCGCAGTCCAGCCGGCTTTTGTGCGACGCACGATCACGTCCGGCAGGACGTAGGCCGCCTCTTCGCCATCAAAATCCTGCCCTGGCAGCGGTTGAAGGGTTCGGATCAGGGCCTGCGCGTCGCGCAGCGTCTGTTCGTCTTCCTCATGGTCTTTGAGATTCAGGGCCTTTTTGAGACGCGTCCAATCCCGCGCGGCCAGGAGCGGCAGGTGATCCTGGGCGATCGCGCAGGCCGCCTCCCAGCCGTCGACCGAAGGCCACTGCCGTCGCGGCAGCCGCTTTAGCTGCAGGCTCAGGCAATCGGCGAGGTCGTGCGCGCCGACACCCGGCGGATCAAAGCTGCGCAGCAGATTGAGCCCAGCCTGCATTTCGGCCAATTGCAGTTCGCCAACTGTTTGCCAGGCTGCGTTCGGCTGCGCATCTTCCGCCCCCAGGAGCTCATTCAACAGGGCGCTGGCCTCGTGTGCATTGCGCGCGCTCCAGCCGGCAGGGGCAAACGTCAGCAAGAGTTTGAAGAGCGCCGGTAGTTCGGTGTTCTGAGTTGCCGTTGCGTCGCCGTCATCGAGAAGGCGCAATTGGAGGGTCCTGAGTCGATCGATCAGGTCGGCAAACAGCGCCTCGACCGACGTGCTCAGCCAGCCGTTTTGATCGAGTTCGCCGATCAGTAAATGCACGAAAGCAGCGTCACGCGGGCTACACCGCGCGGCACTCAATTGCTGCAGCAGATGGGCCTCAAGCGTTAATCGGGTGCCGGCGCCCTGGGGCCTTTCGCGGTCATCGTCATCATCGTCTCGATTGCGTCGATCGGCGCCCCAATCGAGTCCCTGGTCAATTCCGCCATCGGTGCCGCGTGAGTCGGCATCCCGCGAGTCCGAATCGCTGCCGGCCACGCTCCCCTCGGTGCCGGCTATTCCGTTGTCGCGTTCAAACTCGCTGGTCGGGTTCGTACTGCTTGCGTCGCCGCCTTCGTCACGGTTGTGATTGCGCTCATTTGGGTCGGTACCTACGGCCAGGGGCGCGTTGGAGATCGGGGTGGCCTGCGCATCCAGGCGCAGCATCCCGTCCATCGGGTTGTCGATGCGCTCGAGCAGCGGGTTGTCGACCAGCATCTGCTCGATCTCTTGGTTGAGTTCGAGCGTCGACAATTGCAGAAGTCGAATGGACTGCTGTAATTGCGGGGTGAGCGCAAGGTGTTGCGAAAACCGGAGCTGTAGCGACTGCTTCATGGGAGGGCGAAAGAGCGGGCGCTGGTTGCCCTAAGATACGCCCTGCAGAAGCTTCGTGCCTTACATCCGGAAGTGTTCGCCCAGATACACGCGGCGGACGCCCTCATCGGCAATGATTTCGTCAGGGCGGCCGTAAGCAAGAACGGTGCCGGAATTAATAATAACCGCTCGGTCACAGATTCCCAAAGTTTCCCGCACGCTGTGGTCCGTAATCAGAACGCCAATCCCCCGATCTTTCAAAAAACCAACAATGCGTTGAATTTCGATTACGGCAATCGGATCGATCCCGGCGAACGGTTCATCCAGCAGAATAAACCGCGGCTCAGTAGCCAGCGCACGCGCGATCTCGACGCGCCGCCGTTCGCCACCCGACAGGGACAGCGCGCGATGGGTTCGCAGATGCGTAATCTGGAGGTCGTCCAACAGCTCGTTCAGACGCCGACTCAGAGGCCCTGGCGCCAGTCGGCGACCCTCTGGACCGGGTTGTAGTTCGAGGACCGCCGCGATGTTCTCTTCGACCGTGAGCTTGCGAAAGACCGAAGGTTCCTGCGGTAAATACGATAAGCCAAGCCTGGCCCGACGGTGGATCGGCAAATGACCGATCGCTTGACCATTGAGTTCAATCTGCCCGTCATCGCACGGCACCAATCCGACCATCATGTAAAAACAAGTGGTCTTGCCCGCTCCATTGGGGCCGAGTAAACCAACGACTTCGCCACTGGCAACCTCGAGAGAGACGTCATGGACAACTTCCCGGCCTTGGTAGCTCTTGCGCAAGTGGGTTGCGCGGAGCCTGCTGACGTTACTCACGGGTTACTCACGGGCGGATCGTTGGGCCCGCGGCTGGATGGTCACTCGCACCCGACCATTGGGATTGTCGGGGGTCGTCGCGGCCCCGGCGCTGTCCACTTCGTAGACTTCGGTGCCCGTGTTGTAGCGGATCCGTCCCCCTTGAACATCATCGACGACGCGCGCGCCGTCCAGTCGGCGCAGCTGCGCTTTCTGGGAAAACGTCGCGATTTCTGAACGGCTATCCCATTCGATTCGCTCCCCCTGTCCCTCGACCCAGCTCTCCGAGCTGGCGTCCCGGCGCTGACGCAAGGTCGCGGGTCGACCGGTCGCAATCGCATTCTGGGTCCCGTCACGCTCTTCGCGAAGGACGATCCGATCGGCGCGGATCAGCAGTGATCCCTTGCTGAGCGAGACTCGTCCATTGAACACGTTGACCTTATTGAGGTCATCGTAATCAAGTCGGTCCGCCTCAATTTGAAGCGGGCGCTCCCGATCAGCCCGCTCGGCGTTGGCCATCGGGGTCTGAGTCATCAGCACCACTGTCATGAAGACGGTGGGGACGAACCTCAGCAGTTTGGGGATCTTCAAGAGCAAGGATTCACCGATTCAAGATTGGACGCTGCGGGGAGCTGACCCACTGACCTCGAACCTCTGAGTGCAACTGCAGGCGTCGGGCCGCATTTTCGAATTCCAATCCGATCCCGGTCAAGTTTGAGCCGCCGCGCTCGATCCGGACAAGCCCCTCGGCGCGCGCGAGGTCTTTGTCCGCGAGGACGTCGAGTTGCTCGGTCTCGATCTTCAAAGCCGGACCTTCGCGGTCGGCTGCGCGGGTCAAGACAACCTGGCCACTCAAGTGCGTCAGGTCTCCCATCTCGAGAGTCTTCGCCTCTTGAGCCCTAATCACCAGGGTTGGACGTCCGGGCTCAAGGCGAACAAGAATGGGTTGTACCAGTTCAACCGCATCATCCTGCGGGCGATGCTGCATGCGCTGCGCGGTGATTTGCCAAGTTGTTTTTTCGGTCAGACCGAGACGGATCAGACTGAACCCTTCAATGAACCAGTCAGGGCGTTCAGGGTGACTGGCCTGCCTGACTGGGCGATGCTCGCGAGCAGCCTTTTGCGCTAAAAAACCCGTCATGCCGGCGAGGATCGTTAACATCCCGATGGATGCCATCACCGGCAGCCGCTCGCGCAAGCGCCAACTCGAATCCGAGTTTGACCGTGGCGGTCGCGTAGTCGCGTTTATCCCGGTAATCGCCTTCATCTCGTCTAACCGGCGGAGCGGCCATGGCCGTCGCGATAACGTGCCAGCAGCGCACTGCGCTGGCCGCGCCATTCCAGGAGGATCTCGGCAAATTCCCGCACGGCACCATGCCCGCCCCGACGGTTAGATACCCAGTGGCAAAGTGCGCGAACGTCAGGTTCTGCATCGGCTGGAGCAGCCGCCAATCCGGCGATCTGCAGGGCCGTTAAATCCGGCCAATCGTCTCCCAGGTAGGCAACGGCGTCGAGGTCGACGCCGCAAAGGTGAGCCAGTTCCCGCAGGGCTACGGCTTTGTCTTTAACGCCTTCGAGGACGAGCGTGATGCCAAGCTCGGACGCACGCGCCCGGACCGTGCCGGAATTTCGGCCCGTGATGATGGCCAGTCGAATGCCCGCTTCGCTGAGTAAGCGCAGGCCGAAGCCGTCGCGAACCGAAAAAGACTTGCCGGCATCGCCATCGCGGTCAAAGTGCAAGCGGCCGTCGGTCAGCACACCATCCACATCGAGCGCAAGGACGCGGATCTTGGCCGCTCGGGCCTCCAATGGCAGTGAGGGGGTGCCCACGGCGGTATTCACGCGATCTTGGCGGCCAGGAGATCATGCAGGTGGAGTGCACCCACCACCCGGTGGTCATCCACCACAGCCAGTTGCGTGATCTGTCGTTCGTCCATGCAGCGCAGGGCTTCGACGGCCAATGCGTCGGAGCGCAGCGTCTTGGGCGAGCGGGTCATGACCGAATTAATTTGAATGGAGCCCAGGTCAGTCGATCGCTCCAGAAGTCGACGCAAATCACCATCCGTGAAGATGCCCAGCAGCTGGTCGGGGTCGGTCGCGGTGACCACGAGCGTCATCCCCATCCGTTTGCGGGTGATTTCGAGCAGCGCCTCGGTCAGACTGGAATTCTCTGCCACACGTGGAATTGCTGGCCCGGCCCGCATCACATCACTGATCCGGGTCAGGAGACGGCGGCCAAGGATTCCGCCCGGGTGGGAGCGGGCGAAGTCCGTTTCCGAAAACCCCCGTGCCTCCAAGAGCGCTACTGCGAGGGCATCGCCCAGCGCAAGCGCTGCGGTCGTACTGGTGGTCGGGGCCAGGTTCAAAGGGCAGGCTTCGTGCTCGACGCGTGCATCCAGATGAATATCGGCTAGCTGCGCAAGCGGGGATTGGACATTCCCAGTCATCAAAATCAAGGCCGCGCCCATCCGTTTAATCAGGGGCACGATCGCCATCAGCTCTTCGGTATTCCCGGAATTTGAGAGGGCCAGAAACACGTCATCGCGCGTCACCATCCCGAGATCCCCGTGGCTGGCCTCGGCCGGATGGACAAAAAAGGCTGGCGTCCCCGTGGAGGCAAATGTCGCAGCGATCTTGCGTGCAACATGGCCCGACTTGCCGATTCCGCTCACGATGACGCGACCCCGACATTGGAGCAAAGTCTGACAGGCGCGAGCAAAATCTTCGCCCAATCGAGGGACCAGCGCAGCAATCCCCTCGGCCTCGAGTTGTAACACCCGTCTGCCGCGCGCCAGCATTGCCGACGCCTGAGCGGATCCCGTGGAGACCGCTCCGGGTGTTGCCGGTCCGGCTTCGATCAATGCGGGTTCAGGCTTCATTCGTTGGATTATAGGGACAACGGTCCGGGTAGAATTCGCCCGTGACCTCAAACAACCCGACTCCCGATTCAAAGCCGGCCGCTTCGCCGGATTCGATCGCTGCCCTGGACGGCGTCTCTTTCGCCTACCCCACGCCCGATCAGCAGGTGTCGACCACCGGGCGATTAATTCTCGACGGCGTGAGCATGCGATTCGCCCGCGGTCAGGTCATCGCTTTGATGGGTGGTTCGGGCAGCGGCAAGACAACGATTTTGCGCCTACTCGGCGGACAACTCACCCCGACTGTGGGGCGGGTGCTCTTTGAAGGCCGCGATGTGAGCCAACTCAAGCGCCAGGCGCTTTTCGACATGCGCCGGCGCATGGGGATGCTGTTCCAGCACGGCGCCTTGTTTACTGATCTTTCCGTTTTTGAGAACGTAGCCTTTCCACTGCGAGAGCATACTCACCTACCAGACCAAGCCTTGCGGGACTTGGTTTTGCTCAAACTGCAGGCAGTTGGTTTGCGTGGCGCGGCCGATTTGATGCCCTCCGAATTGTCCGGGGGGATGGCTCGACGTGTCGCACTGGCGCGCTCGATGGCCTTGGATCCCCCACTGCTCCTTTATGACGAACCCTTTGCCGGTCTTGATCCGATCTCACTAGGGACGATCGCGACCTTGATCCGTGAACTCAACGACGCGTTGGGGGCGACCTCTTTATTGGTCACGCATGATGTCGCTGAAACGTTTGCGATTGCCGATCATGTCTACCTGCTGGGCAACGGGCGTATTGTGGCTGAGGGTTCACCAGCCGAACTGCGAGCCAGCCACGACCCTTTCGCACGGCAGTTTTTCGATGCTCAGCGTGATGGCCCCGTGCGTTTTCATCATCCTGCAGTGTCACTGGCCCAAGACTTGGGTTTGAGGGAGCTCTGAGATGAATTGGGCAATCCGTGCCTTGGACGCGGTGGCTGCTGTGGGCCGAGGATTTCGCCTCGGCGTCGTCGACACTGGGCGCGCGGCCCGTTATTTCGTTCGGCTGTTGGCCGCGAGCGTGATGGCACTTGGAAGGCCGCGTCTGGTGATCGACCAGATGCATTTTGTCGGTAACCGCTCAGTCGCCATCATTATGGTCTCAGGCCTCTTTGTCGGTTTTGTGCTGGGCCTGCAGGGCTACTATACGTTGCGTCGCTATGGCGCTGAACAGGCCCTTGGGGTTCTCGTCGCCCTCTCGCTCGTGCGCGAACTTGGCCCCGTGGTGACGGCCCTGTTGTTCGCGGGACGCGCCGGAACCTCGCTGACGGCTGAGATTGGACTGATGAAGGCGGGCGAGCAGCTTGCGGCGATGGAGATGATGGCTGTTGACCCCTTTCAGCGCGTCTTGGCGCCGAGGTTTGCTGCCGCAATCCTTTGTATGCCCCTGCTGGCGGCCTTATTTTCAGCGGTGGGCGTTCTTGGGGGCTGGTTGGTTGGCGTCCCGATGATCGGGGTCGACGATGGCGCATTCTGGTCGCAAATGCAGGGTGGGGTCGAGTTTGTCGACGACATCGTCAATGGGGTGATTAAGAGTGTGGTTTTTGGCATCACCGTGGGTTTTGTCGCGTTGTTAACCGGCTGGGATGCAGTGCCAACGCCCGAGGGGGTAGCGCGCGCCACCACCAAGACGGTGGTTGTGTCTTCACTCGCTGTGTTGGGGCTCGATTTTTTGTTGACCGCGCTGATGTTTGGGACGCGATAGGGGTTAGGGATGGATCGAAAAAAAACGGATTTGCTGGTTGGCTTATTTGTACTCGCAGGATCCGCGGCGCTGGTGTTCCTCGCGTTTCGGGTGGCCAACCTCGGTGGCGTTGAGTTGGGCAATGCCCTCGACGTTCGAGCTCGGTTCGATAATGTGGGTGGACTCAAACCCAGGGCACCCGTCAAGAGCGCCGGGGTCACGGTGGGGCGGGTCAAATCGATCAGTTTTGACGACGGTACCTATCAGGCCGTGGTGATGATTTCGCTGGATCGCCGCTTCCAGTTTCCCAAAGACACCTCGGCCAAAATTTTGACTTCCGGGCTGCTTGGAGAGCAATACATCGGCCTCGAACCCGGTGGTGAGGCCAGCATGCTGGTCGCTGGGTCGACCATTGCGATGACCCAATCGGCCGTCGTCTTAGAGAACCTCATCAGTCAGTTTCTGTATTCGAAGGCGGCGGAGCCGTCTTCGGCGGGTTCCGGTAAGGTGGCGAAGCCATGACGTTACTGAGTCGCGGGATCGCGGCTATTTGTGGCGCCGTCTGCATCTTCACTTGCGTCGCGGTCTTGACGATCGGGGCGGTGCCTGTGCATGCGCAGTCGTTGCCGACCCCGTCCACTGAGCCAGTGTCGCTGGCCCCGGCTGACATCCAGAAAACAGTCGACATCGAGGGGTCAGATGAGGACTTCAACGTCCCGCCCGTGAATGATCCGCTCGAACCTCTCAACCGCGTCACACTGGAGTTCAATCAGCAACTCGATGACTGGTTAATCCGGCCTGCCGCCAAGGGGTACGACACGGCTGTTCCGCCGCCGGTTCGGTTAATCATTGGCAATGTGTTTGGCAACGTCGGTGACCTCTGGAGTGCAACCAACAACCTGCTCCAGGGCAAGCCGCGCGACGCGGGTTCGGATGCATTGCGCTTTGCAATCAATACGACATTCGGGCTCGTGGGGGTCGCCGATATTGCTTCAGACTTCGGCTTACCCAAGCACAAGGAAGATTTTGGGCAGACGCTCGGGCGCTGGGGGTTACCGGAGGGCCCATACGTGGTCGTGCCATTGTTTGGGCCAAGCTCGCTGCGCGATGTGGTGGGGACCTTTGCCGGCGATCTTCAGGCCAATCCGTTTCGGGCGTTGCCCGACCCAGGGGCTCGAAATGCGATCACGGCCACCCGACTCGTCGATGCCCGGGCCAGGCTCCTGAGCGGTGACCGACTCTTTGACGAAATTTCGATCGATCGATATTTATTTATTCGGGATGCCTACCTGCAACGTCGCGAATCGCAGATTTGGGATGGTGATCCACCACCCCGTTCTCGGAAAGCACCGCGGCGCTGAGACCGATCCACGTCCACATCTAAACTTCGAGAGCCTGCCCGACATGTTGCGTAATCAAACAAGCTCCCCGCATGCACGCCGCCTGAACGTCGCCGCCCGCTCGTCATTGCTGGGGGTGATGACCTGGTTTGCTTGTATGGTGGGCGGCGCCCTGGAGTCGGTTCCGGCTCACGCGCAGGTGAGTGCGCCGGCGGCGGCCGTCGGATCGATTGAAGCCCCGGATTTGATGGTCCAGCGTCTCAGTAACGATGTGCTGGAGCGGATCAGAACCGATCGGGACATTCAAAACGGCGACTTGCGGCGCGTATCAGAATTTGTCGACGCGACCGTCATGCCGAAAGTGGATTTTGCCAGGATGACCGCGCTCGCCGTGGGCCGCAACTGGCGCCAGGCCACGCCCGAACAGCAAAAGCAGCTGATGGCTGAATTCCGGGCATTGTTACTCCGGACCTACTCTGGCGCGCTCTCAAGTGCCCGCGACGTGACCTTGCGCCTGCGGCCATTGCGAGCCGACCCGGCCGACACCGAGATCGTCGTGCGTAGTGAAATCTTGCGCCCCCGCAGCGAACCGATCCAGCTCGATTACCGACTGCAGCGGACCGCTGAGGGATGGAAAATCTATGACGTCAATGTGCTCGGGATCTGGCTCGTAGAAAGCTATCGTAATCAATTTGCGCAGGAAGTCTCCGCCAACGGAATCGACGGCTTGATTCGGACGCTCGTCGAAAAGAACCGCGCCTACGACCAGGCCGCCGCCCGCCGTGGCTGAACCCCTTGCGCTGCCAGAGCAGTTGCGACATGAAGAGGCACCGGCCTGGATTAGTCGGCTTGAGGCCGCGATTGCCGCGCAGCGGCGCGGCCCGAATAGCGCCCCAGCCCTGATCGATTGCTCGGGTCTGGATCGCTTTGATTCATCGGCGGTTGTGGTGTTGCTGGGCGCATTGCGTTGCGCTCAGGCGGCCGGTGTCCAGATCACCCTGAAGAACCTGCCCGACAAGCTCCTCAAGCTCGCCTCCTTGTACGGTGTCGACGGTTTGCTCTTGAATTCGGTCACTTAAGAGATGGTGAACAGTTCCGGGGCCGCCGCGATCGAGGTCGCGAGTCTGGTCAAACGCTATGGCACGTTCACCGCGCTGGATGGGATTTCCTTGCGCGTTGAGCCCGGTGAATTTTTTGGATTACTCGGTCCCAACGGGGCGGGGAAAACCACTCTGATTTCGATTATTGCCGGTCTGGTCCGCCCGACTTCGGGCCAGGCATTGGTCATGGGGCACGATGTCGACCGGGACTTTCGGGCGGCACGTGCGGCGCTGGGGGTCGTTCCGCAAGAGTTGGTGTTTGACCCGTTCTTTACCGTTCGTGAAATCCTGCGCCTGCAATCCGGCTACTACGGCCTGCGCGATAACGACGCCTGGATTGATGAAGTTCTGCAGGGACTTGGGCTGTCCGATAAGGCCAATACCAACATGCGGGCACTCTCGGGAGGCATGAAGCGACGGGTGCTAATCGCCCAAGCCCTCGTGCATCGGCCGCCCGTGATCATCCTCGACGAACCCACGGCAGGTGTCGACGTTGAGTTGCGCCAGACGCTCTGGCAGTTCATTCGGTCGCTCAACCAGCAGGGGCACACCATTGTGCTCACGACCCATTATCTCGAAGAGGCGCAAACCCTGTGCGGGCGTATTGCCCTATTGCGGGGTGGTCGGGTGATTGCGCTTGAGGCCACGTCGAGCTTGCTCCAGAGATTTGCGGGCGGGCGCCTCCAATTGCGACTGGACGGCTCCTTGCCCCCAGCACTCGAAGCCCTGCGGGTCAATCCCGCCTCGAGTACCGCGCCAATCATGCTGCGCGTGGATGATTACGCAGAGGTTGAATCCATGCTTGCCGCGATCCGGGTTTGGGGTAGTCGCATTCTTGAGATTGAACTCATGCAACCCGATCTCGAGGACGTTTTTCTGCGGCTGGTGGCCCAGGAGGTCAAGCCATGACCGTGTTGCGCCGGGTCTGGTCCGTTGGCCTGCAGACCCTGTTCAGGAAGGAGTTGCTGCGGTTCTGGAAGGTGGCTGTGCAGACCGTTCTGGCGCCAATGTTGACCGCAGTGCTCTATTTGCTCGTTTTCGCCCATGTTCTTGAGGGCCGCCTCGATATTTTTCCCGGCGTCGGCTACACCGCATTCTTGATTCCAGGCCTGATCATGATGTCGGTCTTACAGAATGCCTTCGCCAACAGCTCTTCATCGTTGATTCAATCCAAGATCACCGGCAACCTCGTGTTCATTCTGTTGACGCCCCTGGCGCACTGGGAGTTTTTTGCGGCTTACGTAGCGGCGTCCATGGTCCGCGGCCTGGTCGTTGGACTTGGCTTGCTGCTGACCACTCTGTGGTTCGCTGACCTGCAATATGCGGCACCAGTCTGGATCCTGGTCTTTGCCGTTTTGGGCAGTGCGATCCTCGGTACAATTGGATTGATTGCCGGGCTCTGGGCCGAAAAATTCGATCAGATTGCTGCATTTCAGAATTTCATCGTGATGCC